>JAIVWD010000001.1:0-21832 GCA_049190315.1 Deltaproteobacteria bacterium
CTGACTACGTGAGTAGTCACCAATCATCAATCATAAATCTTCCTCAAAGCTTCTCTTGCGGCATCTCTTACTTCATCATGGTATATCCCGCTGTATAATATATTTTCCAGTTCAGGAATCATTTCGATATTTCCGGTTTCTCCCAGAATATATATAATATCGCCCTTAATTCGGTCCTCAACACTTTGGAACTGCTCCCACAGGGGATTAATAACCTGGCCGGCCAGTGCGTTATTCTTCTCAACAATATATTCGAATGCCACCATTGCACCAAGACGAACCGGCCATTTTTCATGAATAAGTGTATTAATAAAGGCGGGGAAAATAGAGTTATGGTCAAGCATCATTTCTGCTACCTGATCGGCATTACCTTCTTTTAACAAGCTGATAATTGAAGAGGTACTAAGATTGGAAGGATTGCGGTTAAGTATTATCTCAACTATTTCGTTAAGATTTGTAGTGCCGGTCCATCGAAAGTTTTCATCCAGCAAAAGCGTTGGTGCGGATCGAATATTATCCAGCTCTGCAATTTCAGGAAAAAGTGTGCCGTCAATAATTTCAAGCTTTATTAACTCATTCGCAAAAGTAAGGGGAATAAGCTGCTTAACACTTTTCGGGCAAAAAGGACATTGTTTTGCTATATATAATTTAAGATCAGCGGGAATTTTAACTTTATCAAGTCGATTTTGTACTTCGCCGGTTAATTTAAACGAATTGCCGTCAAGTAAAGTCAGTGCTTCAAGAAATGGCTCTAATTCAGCCTCAAGAGGTATGGCATGGTAATATATACTTCTGCCCACCTTGATGGCAGGCACCTGGTTTTCATCATCCTTGATTTGATTAATACTGAGTTTGGAAGCAAGATTTGATAATTTGTCACTGAATTCTCTAAACTCGAAATCTCTTTCATCTTTTGTCAGAATCAGATCTATTTCGATGTTACCGGATAATCCATCATTCCATTTTTTAATCGTTTTTTCTTCCTGTGAAGTCATTCCTATTCCTTATTATGACCTTGATCGAAAACATAGCCGATTGAACGAAGGCTTTTAAAATGCGCCGGCTTTTTGGGATTATCCTCAAAATACTTTCTAAACCTCACAATAAAATTATCTACAGTTCTGGTTGTCGTATCTCTATTGTAACCCCAGCCTATTTCCAAAAGTTTGCTTCTGGAAAGCGGCTTGCCGCGATTTGCAATAAAAAGTTTTAAAAGTTTTACTTCCTGCTCTGTCAGATTTATTTTTCCGCATTTACAGTCTGCAACGGAAGTCTCAAAATTGATGTGGTTGCCTCCAAAAGCATAGGTTTTCGGTAATGAAGCAAGACCGGAGCCGTTTATATCATTTTCCCCACGGTTCCAGGATCCCCTGGTTAAAAGTCTTTCAACTCTCAGCAAAAACTCTTCGAGGTTGAAAGGCTTTGAAAGATAATCATCTACTCCATAAGAAAAACCTTTTATCCTGTCATCGGGTTCGCCCTTGGCTGATAAAATAAGTATAGGAATCCGTTCATCCTCAAGACGGATATTTTGAAGCACAGACAATCCGTCAATTCCCGGCAGCATTATATCAAGCACTATCAGATCCGGCATCCATTCTTTCCATTTTTTAAGGCCTGAAACACCGTCTGAAGCAATAATTACATCATATCCCTGGAGTGAAAGATTCAATTTTAAACCTTCCGCTATATGTCTCTCATCTTCAATTACAAGAATACGCTTCTTATCGGCATCATTCATGGGGCACCTCGCAATACATTCAATCCCCAATCCCCAAGGGTAGAATTAAAGTAAAAACCGATCCTTTTCCTATTCCTTTACTTTCCGCAATGACTTTTCCTTTATGGATTCGAGCAATATTCTGGACAAGATGCAGGCCAAGACCGCTGCCCTTTGCCGACATATTATCAGACCGACCGGCCTGATAAAATTTCCTGAATATTTTCTTGGTTTCATTCTTATCAAATCCAATCCCGTTGTCCTCAAAATGTATGTGTAATTCACGTTTTTTGGGCTCAAAAGTAATATCTATTTTGGGTCTTTCCGACGCGTTATATTTAACAGCATTAGTCAAAAAATTCATAAGGAGCATCTCAAATAAAGACAAATCTATCCGACAAGAAAAGGACCGGCCGGATGGATTATGAATATTTATCTCGCAATTCTGAAAAAGATGGTTGTTGTTTTTAAGAAATTGTTTAACTGCTTGATTGATATCTACTATAGAGAAATTTCCTTTATAATTCTTGCTTTGAATTCTGGCAAGATTCAATATGCGGTTTATGTTGTCAGAAAGCTGGGTTACATCCTGAAGCATATAGCGGATGTATTTAAGCCGATCTTCTCTGGAAAGCTCATGCTTTAAAAATGTTTCCAGATATAACTTCAATGAAGTAACTGGAGTTTTCAGCTCATGGGTAAAATTATTGATGAAATTATGCTGCAGTCTATAAAGTTGAGCTGTTTTCTGGGTATAAACAAATATCATCAATATACCCATAAGAATTATACCGACAAGAATCGAAAGAACCATAATAACTACCCAGGTCTGAGGTTCCAGAACCTGACTGGAATCAAGGTCAAATCTTAACATAACAGCTTTAAGTCCTGTGCTGACCTCCATGTACCAGTGGATATACAGGATCAGAGACAATGCCAGGGCTACTACCGATAAAATAAAGATAAGAATCGGATGAAAAAACAGTTTTGTTTTATGCATAATTTCAGCCTTCGCAGGAATCCAGAAATCAATACCACAATTTATTGAAATGTTACAACCTTACTTTATTCGTAGTGTCGTGTCATGCGTGAAATATCGTATCAGGTACTCGTCATTCCCGCGAAGGCGGGAATCCATTCCCCGATCAGGTCGAGGACAAGCATTTCTGACCACTTCGGTGCTTCTGGATTCCCGCCTTCGCGGGAATGACGGCCATATTTGCGGCACTACATAGATGACAGGACATTAGCCGTTCACGGCTTGAAACTTGAAATTGGAAATTTGGCCTTAGCGGAAACATCTGATTCTTGCACCAAACATGGCTTCAAAATGCACTTTTTCCTAACAGTCTTCAGCCTTCAGCCTATCCACCTGAGTAGTTACAATTAAAGATTTGTAAAACTTTTGTAAAATATAAAAACAGTACTTTAATTTTTAACTGTTCTATATTATAAAACTTTTTTGCGATAAAATTAAAAGGTCAATAAATGAAAAACTATTATCATGAATTTCATATTCCGGTTATGGGTACCGGTCACTCTGTTGATACACCCATTCGTGTAGCCTGCTTAGGCATTACATCGGTTATATCTCTGGTTGATGATCTGTTGCTGGAAAAAATCCGAAAATATTATTCTGAAAAATTCAGCCTGCCGTATTCCAGGATACCGGCAAACGAAAATGACGGAAGAGCGAAAAGAACAACAGCCTATCTTGAAACAGTACAAAAAATTGTACATATTAAAATGGACAGGATAAAGAAACAACCGTTTTTCAAAAATAATGAAAAAAGCAAATACTTTGATCTGCTGCCTGAAGAATCTCCTTTAAAAAAGGCATACAGCGAACTTTTAAACATGAAAGAAGGATCAAAAAGATCTGCCCTGGAGAAAGAGCTGACAAGTAAAATGAGGCCCGGCTCTATTGACGTAAATTTAATGGTAAAAGTTGACCGTACTAATTACGACAGTAATGGAGAGCCGTTAAGTGATGAATTCAGCGATGCAAAAACAGGACTTAGGGGCTATGCCGAAAGCAGCCTTGAATCCGCCATTGTATTTTCAGCCGGAATAAACCAGCGCCTGTTCAATTATATGACCCGCTTCAGAGACTTTTACAGGGATAAAACAGGACAAATCAAAAAGAGAATAATTCTAAAGGTGAGCGATTTTCGATCTGCGCTCATTCAAGGTAAATTCCTGGCCAAAAGAGGCCTGGAAGTTCATGAATTCCGCATTGAGTCAGGGCTCAATTGCGGTGGTCATGCTTTTGCTTCAAATGGAATTTTGCTGCCGACAGCGCTTAAGGAAGTTAAAGAAAAACGTGCAAAACTGGCAGATGAATTTCTACCGCTTATAAAAAAATATTACAAGAAAATGGGCTGGGAATATGCTGAATCCGCCCAAAACAACAGCCCTCTTGTTACGGTCCAGGGCGGTATCGGCAACAATGGAGAAGTGCGCAGACTAAAAGAAGATTTTGGCATGGATCTAACAGGCTGGGGCAGTCCTTTTTTACTGGTTCCGGAAACCACCTGTATTGACGACTCTACTCTTGAGCTTTTAAGACTGTCGGGTGAAAAAGATCTCTATTTGAGCGATGTCTCTCCTATTGGAGTGCCTTTTAACAATTTACGCAAATCAGGGTCGGAAATATATACCAGTAAAAAGGCTGCGGAAGGCAATCCAGGTTCAGCGTGCCCGAAGAAATTCCTTGTATCCAATACTGAATTTACAAAACAGCCTATTTGTCTGGCATCCAAACAATACCAGAAAATAAAGCTGGAAGAAATAAACAAGCAAGTGCTTCCGGATACGGAAAAAGAAAAGTATAAAAAAAATATTGTACAAAAAACCTGCCTTTGTGATCATCTTGGCAACGGTGCCCTTATTAACCTGGGGATATCCAAAGAAGAAAATTCTCCCCAGTCAATATGCCCCGGGCCAAATATAGCATGGTTTAACAAAATTTATACTTTAAAAGAAATGGTTGATCATATATATGGAAGGGGCCGGTCTTTGATTCCGGCTGAACGACCGCATATGTTTGCCAAGGAAATCGAAATGTATGTTGATTATTTTGAAAAGCAAATAAAGATTTGTGATTATTCGCCCAAGGAAGTCAAGACCTTGAAGAAATTTAAGCAAAATTTAGAAAAAGGCATGAACCTCTGTCTAAGTATAGCCCAAAAACAGCCTTTTAAAGGAGAAAACCTGGCTTCTATTCCTCCCTGTGTGGAAAAACAAAAGACCAGACTGGAGTCCATTTACTCTGATTTTGAAAAATTAGTTAATAAACGATCTGAAAACATCGTTTTCCTGCAAACAAAACATTCTGTGGAGTCTGAGCAGAAAATTGCTCAGACTGTTTAGGAAAATTTCACTTCATTCGATACAAATGGTTCATATTGCTTGAACTTTTCTTTAAATTCTTCTGCTAATTCTTTAGCCTTTTTTTCATAAACTTCTTTATTTTTCCATGTATTTTTCGGCATTAAAATCTCTTCAGGCACACCAGGGCACTGCTGCGGTATTGCAAAGCCGAAAAAGGGATCTATTGTATATTCAACTTCATCCAATTTCCCTTCAAGAGCGGCATTCAACAATGCACGTGTATGTTTAATAGAAATACGATGACCGACACCATAAGGCCCGCCAGTCCATCCTGTATTAACCAGCCAGCATTTAACATTATGCTCATTAATTTTCTTGCCCAATAATTTTGCATATTCACTGGGGTGAAGCGGCATAAACGGCGCTCCGAAACAACTGCTGAAAGTCGCAACCGGCTCAGTTATACCGGCCTCTGTTCCAGCGACTTTCGCCGTATAGCCAAGAAGAAAATGATAAGAAGCCTGTTCGGGAGTTAATTTTGAAATCGGCGGCAATATCCCAAAAGCATCAGCCGTTAAAAAAATTACATTTTCAGGATGATCGCCCTTGCCGTCTCTAACCACATTATCCAAATGAGTAAGTGGATAGGCTGCACGTGTATTTTCAGTTATACTTGAATCATCTAAATTTACTGCTCGTGTTACAGGATCGATAATAACATTCTCAAGAATCGTACCAAATTTTCGTGTTGTTTCATAAATTTCCGGTTCTGCTTCTTTTGACAAATTAATTACCTTCGCGTAGCAACCGCCTTCGAAATTAAAAATTCCTTCATCACTCCAGCCATGTTCATCATCACCTATTAAAGTACGATCAGGAGAGGCGGAAAGCGTTGTCTTGCCGGTTCCGGAAAGTCCAAAAAACAACGCAGTATCACCGCCCCTTCCGATATTGGCGCTGCAATGCATAGAAAGAACCTTTTTTTGAGGCAGGAGATAATTTAAAACCGTAAAAACCGACTTTTTAATTTCACCGCCGTAATATGTCCCACATATCAAAATAATTTTTTTTGTAAAATTAACCAGAATAAAAGTTTCTGATTTGATTTCATCAAGTTCAGGGTTGCCAAGAAATTTCGGCATGGCAATTACGGTAAACTCCGGACTAAAATCAACGAGCTGACTACGCTCCCTTATGCGAAGTAAAAGATTTCTTGCAAAAAGCGCCTGCCAGGCAAATTCGGTAATTACTCTTATTGACACACGATACCTGTTATCAGCGCCTGCATATGAATCCTGCACATATATTTCACGATCCTGCAAATAGGCTTTAACGCGTTCAAAAACATAATCAAATTTTTTGCCATCATATGGAACGTTTACATTCCCCCAGTTAATCTTATCAGCAGTGTTTTCATCTTTTACGATAAATTTGTCATCAGGAGCACGGCCTGTGCTCTTCCCGGGCTTGCTCACAAACAGGGGGCCCAGATGAGTGATAACTCCCTCATTGTTTTTTACTGCATGCTCGTATAATATCGGAGTGCAATAATTCCAGTGTACTTTTTTCAGATTTGTCAAACCAAGGTATTCAAGCCCTGGTTCCAGCTCCAGAAGTTCATCTATTGATTTCATATTACCACCTCACGGCCATAAGTTTACGGCCTTAGCATATTAAAACCTGTCTGTGCTTCAAAAACACGAACGCCTGTGCTGTCTATCAGCTCGAATAATATTAGTTCCATTATATGCCAAACCTTTACACCGTTTCGCACACAACCGGTCACGGTCAATTCCTTTCTACCGCATGCTATGTGCATATGAAGCACGGGATTACCCTTTTCATCAGGAAAAAGCGTTCCGGTTCCCGCTATCTCATAGACATTTTCAAGCATATGCTCCATTGGAGAAACAGGTTTAGATCTTCCCTCTTCGGGCCCGACAATAAGCTTACTCCCTGTATCAGCACCTCCAACTGCTATTAAAGCAGCGGCTTTAATGGAGTGCTCACGGGCAAACCTCTCGATTTCTTCATGAAGAATATCTCCGTCCTCAAGGCGTATAACAAAAGTCCGCCCCTGCCTGGCCTGTGAAAATTTCATCGCTCTCCAACCTTGAACCATCCAAAGACACGGACAAACAAGTTTGTCCATGCCACCCGACTGATCCCTGAACCTCTGAACCTCTGAACCCCTGAACCTCTGAACCTCTGAACCTCTGAACCTCTGAACCTCTGAACCGTGAACCGTGAACCTGAGTAGTTACTTATGCCGAACTCAAATATGTCCTTATACTGTCGGCAATGGCTCCCCATGTCCATTTGCGTTTTTCATCATCCGTTTCCAGAAGAGTTACGCGAAAGCCCTTTCTTGTGCAGCAGAAGCCCGTTAAAGGAACCACACATATTCCTCTTGAACCAAGCAGATAATAGACAAAACGTTTATCTACCTCTACATCTTTTACTTTATCTTCTACAAACTCTTTTGCCATAGGGTTTTCTATGGGCAATGTCTGATTTTTATTTAAGATATTATCTTTAAACAAAATGGACATATAGAATGCGCCTTTAGGCTTTACTACATGTATGCCGTCAACTTTAGAAAATATTTCCCAGGCCTCCTGAGCGCGGAATTCAAATGTCGTTTTTCGCTTATCAAGATGTTCCGCATATCTTGGGTCACCCATAATCAGGGGGATTGAATATTGCGGCAGGCTGGTTGAACATACTTCAAGCATTTTTGCATTTATCAGGCTGTTAATATACCTGTGGAAGTCATAATTTGTATCCTGATTAAAAACTTCTATCCAGCCGCATCTGCTTCCAGGCCATGGGTATTCTTTGGATATTCCGTGCAATGCCATTCCAGGAACATCCCTTATCACCTCGCTCAAGTGCACCATTTCACATCCATTATAAACAATGTTTGCATATATTTCATCGGATATAATAAATATCTGATATCTTTTAGCTATATCCACAATTTTTTCAAGAACAGAGCGAGGATAAACCGCACCTGTCGGATTATCCGGATTTATATAAAGGATGCCTGCAATTGAATCGTTATATTTAACCTTATTTTCAAGATCCTCGATATCCGGCATCCACTCGTTTTCAGGATCCAGATTGTAAGTCAGGTGTCCATAGCCGGAATGGGCCGCCTCAGCCGACGAATGGGTGGAATACGCCGGTGAAGGACCGATTACTCTCGCTTCTCTTCTGAGAAAACCGAATATTTTGGCAACAGCATCACCAAGGCCATTGAAGAAAATAATATCATTTGCTGTTACCTGATAACTGCCGCGCTTATTCACACGCTCTGCAAGGAACTCACGAGTTTCTAAAACTCCCTGAGTAGCTACATAGCCATAAGTTATATCATCTGATACCAGCTTTATTATGGTATCCTTTATCCACTGAGGTAGTTTTTCCCCTTTTTGAATAGGATCCCCAATGTTTTCCCAGGTAATATCAACCCCCATATTCTTAAGTTCCTGGGCAACAGCAACTATTGCCCTTATCTCATAGGTTAATTTTCCCCAACCAACATGTTCAATATTTCTTCTCATAGTTTTACTACCTTAATAAAAGATTTGTAACTCAAGTTTCGCACACCTCTATGCAACAAAAGCTTTAAGGCAGGTATTAGATAGTTTTTTTAAAAGAGCAAAATAATATGATTGATATTCTAAACCACTATACCTTGGGATTTGACCAGGACAGGCACATAGAAGGTTTTTCATCAGAGATAAAATGGTGCCGTTGCCAAAGCCAGAGTGAACATATTTTGCTTTTTAAAAAAACTATCTAATACCTGCCCTGCCAGAGAAGCTTCATAGGAATTAGTGGGTGCGAAACTTGAGTTTGTAATATATAAAAATCATACTTTCATCAAAATTAAGCAACATTTAGCAAATATAACGTAAATGCACAAGCAACTATAGACTTTTATGGCCTTGCTCTATTCTTCCGTACTACTTTTTCCCCACAAAGGATCTTCACCAAAACGTTCAAACCACCATTCCTCATCTGAAAGATAATTTTTAACTTCTTTTTCACTAAAGGAGTATTTATAGGATTCACAATAATCAAGGATAGTTCTATATGCATTAATAATTCTGTCGGTCATTTCGGCACATTCTTCGTCTGGTGCATTACGCTTATCCGGATGCCATTTTTTGATGAGACTTCTATAGCCGGTTTTAATTTCATCCATTGTTGCCCGCTCCGGCAATTCCAGCAGTTTTCTTGCCTCATAAATTTTTTGATATTTTTTCATTAAATCAGCTATTTCCAGCGGAGGAATGCGCAACAAGCCTCTTCTCTCCAAACCTTATTGGCAATATAATCGCCAGCATGCTTATAAAAAAAGCTGTAAAAAAAGATCCGATTATCCATAACAACTGAAAATAAGACAGGTTCTCATTCCTTATACCTGACATAAAAATGGTGTAAACAGGACCTGCCTCAAGTACTAATACAGCTCCGATATATGCCGCAGAAATAATCATGAAAACAAGTCCACCAAAACCGGTAACAGTGTTTGCCGGGTTCTCGGAGTTAAAATCCGGATAAGCGGCTCCCAGACCTATTCCAAGTGAAACCACGCCAGGAGTCAAGAAAAAAAGAGTTATTATAGAAAGATACATCATAAAAGGAGTGACGTTTAAAAGCAAATTAGTCACAACTATCAGTATTTCGGATAGAATCAACAAAGGGAAAAGATATATAAAAAACTTAATCCGCAAAAAAGTCCTGATAGGAATGGGAGCTGATCGAACAATCCAGAAAGAGCTTCCCTCAATACTTATTGACGGAAAGGCAAAACGCGCCGTAACCGATATCAGGACAAAGGCGGCAAGGGCAACATTGAGAAACGAAAGCAGGTTTTGAAGATAAACGGTTTTCATGGGTGATTGTTCAATGGGAAGTACGGAAAAATTATAAATATAAATTACAATGAGCGCTCCTATGAGAAAAATCTGAGACCACTGTGCCTGGTCCCTTAAAAAAGTTTTTATCTCTTTTACTACAAAAGACTTTGTCGGACCGGACAAAAAAGAAAATAATTTGTCCAGCCGCTCTTTTTTATGCTGGAAAAGCCGCACCATTGATGCTTGTGATTTGGAAAATCCCTTGAAATAAATGGCCTTGGCGATCAGAATGCTTAAAAATACAAGAAAGGCGGCACAGCTCATTGATAAAGCAACATTAAACAGCGAACAACTTGCGTCTCCTGTAAGAGCAGCTTTAAGGCTGTCAAAAGCCCAGGTGCTTGGAAGTAGAGGATAAGACGGAGCACTTAAATTGTCCAGATAACTAAGAAGTGATGCAAAATTTTCAGGATTCACGAGTCTTTCCGGTCTTAAAAGGCGAAAAGTCATATAGATGATTACAAGCAAAGCAAGACCCAGAAACACAAAAACACTTCTAATACGGCTCGCCGGAAGAATAATAACAATCACCAAAACCATGATAGCGCTTAAAGCCGATGCAATAATGCATAATGGGAAAAGAGTCAGAACTATGTCTATATAAAAAAATGGGCCGGCCTTAAAGACTATTCCATAAGAAATAAAAACCGGAATAGTATAAACCACAACCATCCATGAACTATCAATTGTGCTTTCAATCCACTTTGCAAGAAAAATTTTTTCGCTGGGCACAGGCAAAGAATGAATAAGAGTAAGATCTTTGCTCATATATAAATTTGACAGAGACGTGAGAATGGAACTGAAAATTAAAAGAGAAAAAAAGATAAGCAGAATCATGGAAAGAAGCTTGTAAGCAAGTATATCACCAATGCCCTCCACTCTTTGGAAATACATAAGGACTCGATAACATATGGCAAAAATACCTGCCCAGAAGCTGATGCCTATGCCTGCAAAGATAATTAACCTTACACACCTGTCTTTTGCAAAGCCCTTGTTTCTAAAAGATAACAAGCGTGGATTTAATAGAATGGCTGCCTGTTTCATAAAGATATTTCTTCCTCTGTAAGCTGGAAAAAAACCTCTTCCAAATCAGCTTCTCCTATTTGTGCCGTATGTTTCAATTCATTAACTGTCCCTGTTGCAATCAGCTTCCCATTATTTATGATACCAATACGGTCACAGACATCTTCCGCCAGTCTCAGTGTATGGGTGGACATAAATATCGTTGTTCCTTTTTCGACAAGACTGCGGAACAATTTTTTCACCATCTTGATACCCCTTGGATCCAGTCCAACCATGGGCTCATCAACAACAATCAACGGGGGGTTATGCAGCAAAGCGGCTGACATTATAAGGCGCTGTTTCATGCCGTGTGAATAGGATTCTATTAATTCATGAGCACGGTCAATCAGAGAAAACATAGTTAGAATTTTTTCTGTGTTTTCTAAAAATGCTTCTTCACTTACTTCATAAAGATCTGCCGTAAATTTTAGAAACTCCATGCCTGTAAGTTTTTCATATAAAAAAGGTCTGTCAGGAATTAAGCCGATCTTCTTTTTTGCCTTTTCAGGCTCTTTTGCCATATTTATTCCGTCTATTATCACAGAACCTTCAGTAGGCGCCAGCAAACCGCCTATCATTTGTATGGTGGTTGTCTTGCCTGCTCCGTTTGGGCCGATAAATCCAAACAGCTCACCAGAAGATACAGACAGATTCAGCCTGTCAACAGCTTTAATATGGCCGAAATATTTAGAAAGATTTGTCAGATTTATCATTACAGACCTGCTCCAGAATATTTATCTTTACCTTCCCTATAACCTTAATTAAGTCGATTTGTTTATCAGGTTCTCCTCGTATAAAGCGGATATGAGTCACATCCGCAGGCATCTGCCCCATGAGAGCATCAACTGTAAGCCAGTCGCCAAGATAAAGAACATTCCATGCGTGATAATAAAATCGGCCGTTCATATAAACTAATCCGGTTTCTATCTGAGCTGGAATACCTGCGGCACGGGCCATGGCAGCCATCAGAACCGCGTGTTCGTTGCAGTCGCCCATTCTATTCCTCAGAGTTTCCAGAGCATTTGGAACTGAAAGAACAGGTCTTTTCTGTATATTTTCATAAATCCAGCGCATAATTTTCTGAGCTTTTGCAAAAGAAGTGTCGTCCGGCAAAACGATTTCACTGACCTTGCCTTTTATTTCCGGATGGTCGGACTGGATAAATGGGGTTGGCCTCAAAAATCTCTTTTCGCTGCTCTCAGGGATTTCAATTATTTCAGAAATCTCTTCCTTATTTACAGTCAATATTCCATCCACCAGGCTCTGTCTTCCCCCGTTTAAAAAGAGATTATCGTCTATGCCTGATATTTTCAACTTCAGTAAATTAATTTTATCCCGCTGTTTTACAGGGACATCAGATACAACTGAAAAAAGCTCAGTTACATCCTGTTCAATGGGCAAATCCAGATCCTTAAGGGCTTCATCTTTACTGACTCTTATAAGCTTAATGCCCATAAAACCCTCTTCCGCTACAACACTTCCATCCTCTCCAATCCAGGCTGTCATTGAGATTCCCATAAAATCAACTGTAACCTTATCTGTATTTTGCTTTTTACCCATAACTTCCATGGACTCACTTCCATGCATTGTTATTTTAACAGACCTCAGCCCCATTGAGGCCGGATCAAACACAAAAAAAGTTCTGGCCTGATTCTTTTCAAGCCCGGATGCCCATGCTGCGTCCAATATTCCGGCTATCAGATAAAGATTATTTTCCACTAAAATTTCAAATTCCTGTTCACCAGCTTTAATAGCAAGCTTATTCCCTTCAACCTTACCACTTGCTTTGAAATTAAACATGCTTGACCTGAGATTGAACTGAAATGATGATAAGGAAAAATCGGAGTGCAGCTCGGCATTTGTATGGATAGAAATATCCTGCACCATGCCCATTGTATTGAGCCTCATGCAAGTAAACTCAAATAGATTAAATCCGTTTTCTTCGGGGGTAAAGCGGCGAAGGGAATATCCTATCTTTTTATCCTGTTGCAGGATATTCATCCAGGATTCTTTCTCAGATATTAACTTATTTTTCAAAGGTACTAAGGAAATTTTTTTGTGAAAAAAACCAAGGCTGAAGGCTAATAGAAACATAAAGAGCAAACCGCAGAATACAACTGCAATCCAAAGCGGCTCAACTCTCTTAAAGTGGATTCTCATATGCAATCCGCAGATTAATTACACCAAAGGCTGAGCGTAGGCTTCAGGTGTGATATATTCAAAACAGGAAACTGTCTGAGCGCATTATAGATCGTTAAGAAAGAACTTTGCAGGATCTTGCAATTGTTTATTAAGAACTTGTTGAACTCTTACTGTTGTTTATAGTCAGAGCAGGTTCTTTCTTTACGATATGTTATGCGCGAGTTTTTCATGGTTTGAATATATCACACCTGAAGCTGAAGCGCACAAGAAGAACAAAATATACAGCCTTAATAAAACCCAGGTTGAGCGAGTTTTTACTCGACCTGCACCAATCTCTTGCGCATCAAGATCTTGGCACATTTCTTCGCAAAAAATCGCTCAACTTAGGTAAAAACGGGTTTGTAAATTTCTGTTTAATGTATCAGAAATAACCGGTCCCATCCCAGCAATGAGTACATAATTTATCTTTTGGGAGACCAATCGCCTCTATGAGATCTTCAATTTTCTGATATTTTAAAGAAGTAAGTTTTAACTGCTGCTTTATTCTTTCAATCATTGCATGATTTTTTTCCGTTCCTGCAATTGCATATTCATCTATTGAGTTATCTTCGCTGCTTTCAAGCTTCATTATAGCTTTTCTTCCTGCAAGATCCAATGTGGATCGTGATGTGGAAAAATTCAGAAACTCACAGGGATAAATCAAGGCAGGGCATGCAATCCGCATGTGAACTTCCAAAGCTCCATAGTCATATAATATCTGGACATTATCCTTTAACTGCGTACCCCTTACAATTGAGTCATCACAAAATAGCATCTTTTTACCGTCAATCAAAGTTTTGACCGGAATCAACTTCATCTTTGCAACAAGATCTCTTATACTTTGACTCTGCGGCATAAAACTTCTCGGCCATGTAGGAGTATATTTAACAAAAGGCCTCGCGTACGGAATTTTCTTTTCATTAGCATACCCTATTCCGTGCCCTATCCCTGAATCCGGAATTCCTGCAACAAAATCAATCTCAACATCATCATTCTTGGCAAGAGCGCAACCGCATCTGTACCTGACAGATTCAACATTAATGTCTTCATAGCTTGATGCAGGATAACCATAATAAACCCATAGAAAAGCACAGATCTGCATTTTATCGCCCGGCTTCCTTCGCTGTTCATAGCCATCCGCTGTCATAAAAACAATTTCGCCGGGGCCAAGATATTTATCAATTTCAAAACCAAGATTAGGCAATGCACATGTTTCTGAAGATACTGCATAAGCCCCTTCTTTCTTGCCAATCACAACAGGAGTTCTTCCTAATCTATCTCTTGCAGCATAAATACCGTCTTCTGTGAGTAAAAGCATTGAACAGGAACCTTTAATTGACTCCTGTGCATTTTGTATTCCATCCTCAAAAGATCCTTTTTCGCCGATTAATATTGCGACAAGCTCAGTCGGGTTTATTTTCCCCCCGCTCATCTCCGAAAAATGCGTTTTTTTATCAAATGCTTTGTTTGCAAGTTCCTCAATATTATTTATTTTACCAACTGTAACTATTCCGAATGTTCCTAAATGAGAACCCACTATCAATGGCTGAGCGTCATAATCGCTAATAATTCCTATGCCCTTATTGCCACGCAAATTAGGAAGATCGGACTCAAATTTAGATCTGAAATAATCATTTTCAATATTATGAATAGCCCTTTCATATCCTGTAGAATTTCTTACAGCCATCCCACCTCTTTTGGTCCCAAGATGAGAATGGTAATCTGTTCCGTAAAACAGGTCAGTTGCGCAATCCTTTTTAGAAACACTTCCAAATAATCCGCCCATAACTCCTCGCTTTCAGCTCACCGGCATCCCACAGATTTACTATGCTTTCACCTTATATGAGACTGCTGTTTCAAACAGAATTTTATCATAGCTTTCGGTTGAAAATATGGTAAAGCCGGGATGCAAAAATACCAGGTTATTTCCTTCCGAACCCTTATCATATCTGATTAACTTCGCTTTCATTGTTGGTATATTATGCTAACAAAATAAAACTGTCAATCCCCTTTGTCAGAGGGATAAATCGGCAATACAAGGGAAACGCATTTGATGTTATATAAAAACTAAGGTAACCGTTCACGGGTTCAAAGGTTTATGGTTCACATCGACGGGTGCCATGGACAAACTTGTTTGTCCGTGCCCCTTTTCTGCTACTCCGTGAACCCTGAACCCGTGAACGGCTACAAATAAGTCTGTAACTTTCCGATAAAGTTTAATGTTACATAAAAATGAGTTTGCAAATTTCTGATCAATTAGTTATTAGCAATTAATTGTTGACAATTTACGTAACTACTCAGGTGGATAGGCTGAAGGCTGAAGACTGTTAGGAAAAAGCGCATTTTGAAGCCATGTTTGGTGCAAGAATCAGATGTTTCCGCTAAAAGTATGGCAATCGTGCCCTTCTGACCCCCTTCAGCCTTCAGCCTAAACAGCTTCAGCCTGACTACGTGAGTAGTCACCAATTTACTTTGCTTTAACCTGCACACATACGCGCAACTTCTCAATAAATACATAGACGAGCCTGCTGATAATAAAATATAAAAGAGCTGGCTGTTTAAACATTTTAGTGAGCTTTAAGAAAAAACAGCGTATAAGAGATAATTCATACTTAAAACATATGATCTGCTGTTTAATCAATATGCATCAAAAGGGTTGGCCACTGTTTTTTCTTTAGGCTCACTTAGATGTGAGTTCCAGATATTTTATATTTTATTATCAGTGGACTCGTCTTTTATCGTGCAATTCACCGACTGCCATCCTTAACTTGGAGACGAAAAATGGAAAAATCTTTTCCCTTAGACGAACTCATCGACCTTGAGGAACTCCAGTCAATCCAGGACAGCTTTGCAAGAGCCGCTGGAATCTCTTCTGTAATATTTTCGGCTGAAGGCAAGCCTCTGACAAGGCTTACCAATCCAACCGGATTTTGCTCCCTGATCCAATCGACCGGGAAAGGAAAAGAGCGCTGCTTCAGGTCATTTATGGAGATGGGGAAAATTGCGCTTGGAGCGCAAGAGCCGGAGATATGCTACTGCTTTGCACACGGCGGACATTTTGTTGCGCCGATCATGATCGATGGCGAGCGCAAAGGAACGATGTTTGCCGGTCAGTTCATACCCAAAAAGTTTTCTTCCGAGCAACTCCATGATCTCGAAAAGATAGCGGTCGAGATTGACCTTGACCCGGGGCTGCTCGTAAAAGAAGCAGGGAAAATGCGTGTGGTCGGAGAGGATGTAATCCGGAACTATTCGAGTCTGCTCTTTAAGGTCGTAGAGGTCATCGCAAGGAGAAGCGCGCAGGCAGCAGAACTGATCAGGACAAAGGATGCGCTGGAAAGGCGCGTGCGGGAACGCACCGCTGAACTGGCAAAAACGAATGAGGAACTGGAAAAACGTGTGCAGAAACGCACCGCTGAACTGGCAAAAGCGAATGAGGGACTGAAGTATGAAATTACCGAGCGCAAAGAGGCGGAGGAAACGCTGCGGGAGAGCGAAGAAAAATTCCGTTTACTATCAGAGAATTCTATTGATTGTGTCTGGGTGGTGGATACCAGGCTGAGATTTACTTATCTAAGCCCTTCTGTGGAAAGAATAATGGGCTTTAAACCGGAACAGTGGGTTGGTACAAAACTAAGCTCGCATTTCAAGAAAAAAGAGTTTTTAAGGGTTGGGATTCTGGCTGCCAAAACCATTAAAAATTATAAGACTTTTACTCATGTTACCTTTGAAACTAAAATGCTTAACAGCAAAAACGATGAAGTGGATGTAGAAATTTCCAGTAAGGTGCTTCTCAATGGTCAGGGTAAGCTAATCGGTCTTCAGGGAATAACCAGGGACATCACCGAACGGAAAGCCGCCCAGGAGGCGATAAGAGAATCCGAAGAGAGATATAAGACCTTGTTTGAAGTTGCTATGGATGGAATACTCATAGCAGACGTTGAAACAAAGAGATTCAAATATGCCAATCCCGCTTTATGCAAAATGCTGGGGTATAGCGCAAAAGAATTAGTAGAAGGACTGAGCATAAGCGATATCCATCCAAAAGATAAATTAGAGCATATAATTTCTGATTTTGAGGCTCAGGCAAGAGGAGAAAAGATATTAACGCAGAATATTCCGTGTTTAAGAAAAGATGGGACGATAATTTATGCGGACATAAATACAACCGTTGCTTTAGTAGATGGAAAAAACTGCAATATAGGTCTCTTTAGAGATAACAGCGAACGCAAGAAGGCGGAGACCGCGCTTCGGGAGAGTGAAGAGAAGACACGAATGCTAACCGCTTCCGCTAATGATGCCATCCTCATGATGGATCATAAAGGGAATATATCATACTGGAATAAAGCTGCTGAACAGATGTTTGGCTACACGGAAGAGGAAGTAATCGGCAAAGATTTGCATGCTCTCCTTGTGCCCGAAAGATTCCATGCCGGTTTTTCAAAAGGGTTCGAGGGATTTAAGGAAACGGGACAGGGTAATGCTATTGGAAAAACACTTGAAGTGGCTGGTGTTGGAAAGGACGGCAAGGAATTCCCGGTCGAACTTTCTCTCTCTGCGGTGAAACTGAAAAACAGATGGAATGCGATAGGATTGATAAGGGATATCTCAAAGCGGAAAGCTGCTGAAGGGGAGCTTAAGAAAAAAGCCGAGGAGTTAGAAGCGTTTAACAAGCTGGCTGTGGACAGGGAGCTTAAGATGATAGAACTTAAAAAGGAGATAAACGCGCTTCTTGAAAAGTTGGGCAAGGAGCCCGGATACAAGATTATTGGAGATGCCTAAGGAGCCTATCAGATGAAAATCCAGACAAAAATCTTTCTCATCATGTTGCTGTTAGTCATGGTCGCGGGCACGTCTATCATAGTGGTCAATCATATCGCCACAAGTAACATGACCGAAAAACACATTTACGACCATCTGAGCACTGCTGCAGAATCAAGGGCAAAACATGTCGAGACTTTTTTGAACAGCGAAAAAGAAATGACCAGGCAATTATCAGAGAGTATCGTTATAGAACGATTGTTATTGGCAGACAGGGATGACCCTGATTATAGCAGGAAGTATGATGATGTTATGCGGAGACTAAAGGGCACAGCAGAGACAACCGAATATGTCCATGGTGTCTTTGTGCTTGACAAAAATGGGACGATCGTTGCCTCAAGCAAAAAGATCGATATCGGTAAAGACAAAAGTAATGATCCTTATTTCATTGGCGGGAAAAAAGACGTCTTTATCAAGGATGCCTATATCCCTCAAGATATAAAAATACCTACAATCACTTTTTCTGCACAGGTCTTAGATGAAGAAAATACTGTTTTTTGTGGTATCGTTGCCATAAGGGTCTCGATGGAAGAAGTAAACAAGATAATAACAGGCAGAACCGGCCTGGGAGAGACCTGCGAGATATACCTTGTGAACAAGGACGGCTATATGATAACGCCCTCAAGGTTTGCAGATGACACATTCCTGAAACAGAAGGTCGATATCCATTCAGGAATTGAACCTGAAAAATATTTAGCTGGGCACGAATACGAGATGGTTTTACGCAAGAGCTATCAGGGCGAGGAGGTTATCAGTGTTCACACACAGATACCTGAGATGAACTGGACTGTTGTGGCGGAGATGAGCAAAAAAGAGGCGTTTGCTCCGGTTGCGCGATTGACGAAAAACGCGATGTTGATTCTCGTTCTCCTTTTCCTTGTCGGCATCCTGGCTTCCATCTCCATGTCCAGGACCATAACAGGGCCAATCGTGAAATTGTACCAGGGAACCGAAGAGATTATAAAAGGGAATCTGGATCACAAGGTAGGCACCATCGCAAACGATGAGGTCGGACAACTCTCAAGGGCTTTTGATGAGATGACTGCCAATCTCAAAGAATCAAGAAAAGAGTTGGAAGATCACAGCAAGGGTCTTGAGGGAATGGTAAAAAAGAGAACTGCTGAACTGGACAGAAGGGTTGCCGAAAGTGAGCAGCAGAGACTTGCAATAATGAATATTGCAGTGGATGTCGAAGATGCAAACAAGGCAAAGGAGTTGGAGATTGCGGAGCGCAAAGCCGCTCAGAAGGAATTAGCCGGGGTCAATAAAAAGCTTCAAGACGCGGTTAATCGTGCTAACCAACTCACGGTGGAGGCCCAGGCCGCCAGCACGGCCAAGAGTGATTTCCTGGCCAACATGAGCCATGAGATCCGGACGCCTATGAACGGCGTTATAGGCATGACGGATCTGCTGCTTGATACGGGATTGACTTCGGAACAGTTAGACTATGCAAAAACCATTAAAAATAGTGGGAATTCGCTGCTGGCGATCATCAACGATATCCTCGATTTTTCCAAGATAGAGGCCGGGAAGTTTGAATTGGAAACGATTGATTTTGATCTTCGCATGACCCTTGAAGACATGACCGATGTGGTGGCGGTATATGCATATGAAAAAGGTCTGGAGATGACCTGCCTGGTAGAGCCGGAGGTCCCTGCATTGTTGCGGGGAGATCCGGGGCGACTCCGGCAGATAATGACCAACCTCATCGGAAATGCGATTAAATTCACGGAACAAGGCGAGGTGGACCTGCACGTAACCCTTGATAGTGAGGATAACGGCATGGCCATGATCCGTTTTGCAGTGAAAGACACAGGCTGCGGAATGCCCGCGGACAAACTCGATATTTTGTTTAATCCCTTTACCCAGGCAGATTCCTCTACTACACGCAAATTCGGCGGAACCGGCCTGGGTCTGAGTATTTCAAAACAGCTTTGTGAAATGATGGGTGGGCAGATCGGTGTGGAAAGCAAAGAGGGAAAAGGCTCCACGTTCTGGTTTACGGCCTGTCTGAATAAGCAGCCCCCTGGCCGGGAAATGGAGATTACAACGCTGGATGATGTTTCGCTTAAGGGGCTGCGTATCCTTGCCGTGGACGACAATGCGACAAACCGCCGGGTGGTCGCAGGCCTGCTCTCGCCTTGGGAATGCCGGCACGAAGAGGTCTCGGATGCCAAGACCGCACTGGACAGGCTCAGGGCGGCCGCAGTATCAGGAGACCCGTTCCGCATTGCCATTTTAGATATGGTTATGCCGGAAATGGACGGAGAGACTCTGGGCAGAATAATCAAAGCTGATCCGGCCTTGCGTGATACCGTGCTGGTGATGATGACCTCGATGGGTACGCGAGGCGACGCCAGCCGGTTCGAGAAGGCGGGATTTTCCGTGTACCTGACCAAGCCGGTAAAGCAGTCGCAACTCTTTAACTGCCTCATGACGGCGATCGGCCGTAAACCCTCCGATCAGACCTCACCGGACAGAATTATCACCCGACACACAGTGGCGGAAAAAAACAAGCAAAAAACCCGCATCCTCCTGGCCGAAGACAACATCATTAATCAGAAAGTCGCGTTGAAAGTTCTCGAAAAGCTTGGCTATCGCGCCGACGTGGCTGCCACCGGCTTAGAGGCGCTCAAGGCGCTTGAGATGATCCCTTATGACATGGTGCTCATGGACGTGCAGATGCCGGAAATGGACGGATTGGAAGCGACCAGAGAAATCAGGGAACGGGAGAAACTCATAGCTCAAAAAAAAGGTGCGGGTTTTTCCGACGAACTTTCAGCTTTGAGCTTTAAGCATTCGGCTCGATCGAAACATATTCCGATCATCGCTATGACCGCCCACGCCATGGAGGGTGACAGAGAGATGTGTCTGAAGGCGGGCATGGATGATTATTTGTCCAAGCCGATCCGGCCGGGCAAATTTGGAGAAACGATAGCCCGATGGATCCACAACGATGCTGCTGCCGGGCAGGATCGAACCGGAGGTAAGCCGTCGGAGAAAGCGATGACAAAGGAAACCACGTAATGAAAATCTTGATTGCTGAAGATGATATAACTTCCCGCGCGCTGCTTAAACATAGGCTGGCCGAGTGGGGTTACGAGGTGGTTGTCACGAAAGACGGCAACGAGGCATGGGAGGCGCTTCAGGCCGAAGACGCGCCAAGACTTGCGATTCTTGACTGGATGATGCCCGGGCTGGACGGTGTTGAGGTCTGTCGTAAAGTGCGCCAATTGGATGTTTCCAATCCCACGTACATTATTCTTCTCACGATTCGCAGCAGCAAGAAGGACATTGTCGCCGGTCTTGAGGCAGGGGCGGACGACTATATCGGCAAACCGTATGAAACGGACGAACTGCGCGTCCGGGTCAAGGTGGGAGAAAGGATGACGGCATTGCAGTCAGCCCTTGCGGAACAAGTCCATTCCCTCCAGAAAGCGTTGGCGCATGTCAAGACTCTCCAGGGCATCCTGCCCATCTGCATGCATTGTCACAAGATCCGGAATGACCAGCAGAGCTGGGAACAGCTCGAAAAATACATTGCCGAACACTCGGATGCCCAATTCAGCCACGGCCTGTGTCCCGAATGCCTGGAAAAACATTATCCGGATTTCACCGAGTAAACAGGACTTAGCCATTAGCAGTTAGCCTTTAGGTTGAAAAATCAAACAGATAACACATTCAGCTAAGAGCTAATGGCTAATGGCTAATGGCTTTTTCACACATTTCCATTGACAATATTCAGATGTTAGCATAAATATTTTCCCGAAGTCGGGACGTGGCT
>JAIVWD010000001.1:21842-44816 GCA_049190315.1 Deltaproteobacteria bacterium
GACTGTCACATATTAAATTGCACAAGGCTAGAGGGAGAAGGCTGTATTGTAATACGCCGACGACCGATAACGCAGTGAAATTTAATATGTGACAGTCTATAGCTTTCTTCTTAATCTATCCGAGACTTCCCTTGTCAACCTGAGAACCTTTGTTGCATTTTCCAGGCTTAAGGAACCTGTGCCGCAGCTTGGAGTTATTAAAGACTGAGCCAGGATTTTAGATCTGTCAAATCCAAGAGCTTCTAAATCCCGCACTTCATCTTCCCATCTTGTCACCAGCGAATCGACTGTCTCTTTTTCAACATCCTCTGCTTTTGAGGTGGGCACTATGCCCCATGCAAGAATGCGTCCTGATTCCATAAATTTCTTAATATGATCAGCGTAAAGAATAAATCTGTCAAAAAAAGAATATGCATCAAAGCTGACTATATCTGCCGAAGAACCAAGTACCAGCGACCAGTCGGAATTGGCGCAAACATGTATTCCTGCGATACCGCCTTCTGAATGAACGGCTTCTATAACTTCTTCAAAACATTTTTTTACTTCATCGCTTGATATACTTATAAACGCAGATGAGCCGAAACCGGCAAGTGCGGGTTCATCAAAAAAAATAATTACGGGAACTCCGAATTTTGAAAGCTCTCTGACCTGCCATCTGGCTTTGAGAGCCAAAAGCTTTACAGCCGCATCCCTTATCTGTTCGTCATAAAATATCGCCTTTCCATCCTGGTCGTTCATGCCTGTGCAAAAAGTTAGAGGGCCTGTTATCTGGCCCTTAACTGCAACCGGTGGAACGGAAACCGCCTTTAATTGCTTTGTAAACTCAAAAAAACCACTTGCCGTATCCTCTGTTAAGACAAATCTTGATCCGGAAAGATCGCCCCCACCTTCAAGTACAGCCATGTAGTCTTCATAGAATTTAAGAAGATCTTCACCAAAACCACCTGCGCCGGTATCTATATAAGCTTTTTCTTTTTCAACAACAAGGCCCGGCAAACCGGGAAGAAACTGTGCAATCATTCCTTCTTCTTTATAAACCGGAAGCTGAACCCATAAGGGAATTTCAGGAGTATATCTGAAAACAAGTTTTACAGCTTCTGCATGATTATCCATAGGAAGACTTCCTATTAAAGCAGGAAGACCGTTTGCCTGAAAGTTTTTAATCACAATTCATGCTCCTTTCATACCGTACCAGCCTGATTTTCAGGCTTCAGCAACAATCCATTGTTAAAATAACTATCATGAGATCAATAAGTTTACAAGGAATAGATAGTCTTGCCGGCAGGCAAGTTTGTTGGCCCTGAAACTCAAACCGCACGACCCTGCCCATCTGAGTGCAAGGCGTTGGTTAGCGATTTTTCACTTCATAATGAAAAAAATTATGATCAATCCAACAGCTATGACAAATGATACCATAGATTCAGATTGTTGATGGAGCCATTCATTTATGAGTTTGATTTTATTGCCAGAATATGGTCCTTGGTTGAGGTTTTCACGAATTTATTTTTCGTTAAGTGCATCCAATTGTTCGGCTTCTTTTAGTTTTTTGATATCGATTTTATCTTGTGGTCTTCCGCTCGCTTCCTTTGCTCGGATAAGATCAGATCGCGAAATGAAATAAATTTTCAGATCATTCAATTCAATAACTTCACGATTTTCCCACGCCTCATCAAACTCGACTCCTGGAATCGACATCATAATATCAACCCGCAAAGGCGCTCTTCCCATCTGATAGAAATAGCCTTCATGTGCGAAGTCATCTGCAGTAAGATTTTCCAGTGGTGCACCAAATTCCTTCAATGCCGAATACACACCATTTGCATTATCTTGATCAGTCGCTATAAACACATCAAGATCTTTCGTGAATCGTGGCTCGCTGTATTTCATTACTGCATATCCACCCACTACAAGATAGCGAATTTTACGCTTTTCGAAAATTTTCAATAGTTCTTTGAAATCTGGATTCGTCAGCATTTTTTCCTCGAATCAAAAAATAATCATTTATCATTTCCGTTACTGCTTTAAAAATGGCAAGATCTCCTTGGGATTGCCAGAAGCGGATATCGAATAAACGCCTATCATCCGTAAAACGTTGGTAATTTTCTTCCATTTTTCTCATTTCATATATCCTCCTGCCGAACCGGCTATTCAATTTAAGTGATAGCTGTGGTGCATGATGTCTTGCCTTAATCGTGCCTCCCTAAAAACTTGCTATTTCTAATCATAAGGTCTTTTTTCTATATCAAAGCTATAAAGATCACTTACTGTCTCATAAAAGTTTACATGTTGCCATGCCGAACCGGTAACTATATTTTTAATTGTTTTCCTGTTTTCTAATGGCATATTAGAGCCAAAGGTTATCTCTTTTATTTCAGATGGAGAAAAAGAAACAAGCCCAGGTTCGGCACGGGTTATTCGACATTCTTCTTCCTCCCTCCAAGTTTCTGATTTTGCAATCAAACTTAAGTTAAGTAAAGTTACCCAGAATTCTTCATATTTGGGCTTCTCGGAAGTTGCGACAAGCTTTTCGAAAAACTCTATAAATGGATTTCCTTTTGAATAGTGAACAGGAGAAGTGCCAATAATTTTTTCTTGTTCGTTATATTTCAAGAATCGATCCGAAAGCTGAAAACCAACACAAAATCCAGTATGATTCGAGGCATAGTGAGTCCACATTTTCATGTACGATGGTTTACCTGACAGGGAAAAAACACCAGCTGCTTTTGCGTCATCATTGATTTCTTGCAGAAGGTTTTTCACCTTTAGATATTTTGATAGTTCCTGTTTTATTTCTGGTGATGCATTTTCGATAGCAATATTAAGAGATTGGCTTATATCAATTTGACAGTCATACGGGTCATTTAATTCATCAGGAGATGCGAAATATATCTCTTTGTTTATAAGCATTGAAATAGAATAACGATTAAAGGCTCTATACTTAAATAATTTTGATGGAATCATTGTAAATATTATTGTTGGTAAGGTTTAAAACATCGGCTTAATCAGCGGCCCAGCTTTTGGGCCCGCTGAATTTTTTGGGTATGCTCGGCATGGGCGTGAACTTATGGGGTGTAAGTCCCCCTGTACGTGAACCCTGTTAATATTTGATATATTAGCAAAAGTATTAGCCAAAGGCAAGGGCGTTTCCGTGAGGAAGGGTCTGAAGGCGGAGCGAAGCGGAAGGTGAGCCTCAGGCGAAAGCGACTGAAAGGAGCGGCCAACCCGGAGTGCAAAGCTATGAGCCGACGAACAGAAACAGCATACAAGGCCAAGTTTCCGGGTGAGTTAGCACAACATAACGAAGCCCAGCGGTTCAGGGGATATGGTAAATGCTGCGGTTGTGTAGCAAAAGTTCATGCTCTTATTCGGGGAGATCTGTCCGGCACGCGGTCAGAATACTGACAGCGTCTGATGCGGTAACGTATCGGGTGATCGGGCAGGAGTCAGCAGAGATCATATTAGGTGCAGGAGAAACGAGCCGCACAAAAGTGAGGAGGAAGAAACTCCCCCTTACCCGATTCGCTATTATAGACTGGTTCCTCTTTTCTATGCTGCCTTAGCCATTCCACGAGGAGCGGGGGCACCCCGCAAGAGGCCTCGAGTGCTGAGATCCTCATCAATGTCTGGCCAGTGGATCCCGTATCCCGCTCCGGCAATGCACCAGTTCGCCCGCTGCTCAGACGTCGCATGTAGCAAACGTGGGTACCATGCCAAAGGAACTGTTATGGTTCGTCCGTCGAAAAGATCAACACTGATTGCGTCGTCAGTGACGCGCACGTCCCTGACTTGCTCACCTGCTTTAGGTTCCAAAGTAGTCATTCCATGCCTCCAATAATTCCTTTTGGTGCTCTGAAGTAAGTGTTTCCAATTTTCTCAGTTCCCTTGCTGGAAACCCAAGATTGTACGCCAAAGCCACAGGACTGAGCCAGAACTTGGCTGAAAAAGAGTCCCGGTCAATGTGCACGTGTGGCGGCTCGTGCAGGTCGTGACTGACGAAGTAGAACCTGTACGGTCCTTTTCTTAAGACTGCCGGGGACATTTTCCTATTCCTTGTCGTTTTTTTTAGCGAATGTTGCTAATCAGCCGCACGGCTTTTTGTGTCGGCCGTATTAGCCTATGTATGCCCGGGCATGGGCGTGAATTTATGGGGTAACCTGTCCGCTTCGGGCGGGAAGTCCCCTATACGTGAATCCTGTTAATGTGCTAAACACATTAGCAAAAGTATTAGCCGAAGGCAAGGGCGGAATCGTGTTGGCTCCCAATAAAACAAAGGAGGTATGCCCATGAGACTGAAAAATTATGGCAGAAATCAAAAAAAACGTAAAGAATATATTCAACAGAACGGACTTCTACTGGTTGGAGTGGATGTGAGCAAGGCAAAAGATGATGCTTGTATGGGGACTTTGGATAGTGTCAGATGCAGGATCGGATTTAAAAACGCAAGAGCTGCATTTAAAGGCTTTGAAGATGCAATCAGAAAAAATGTGTTCAGGAATAAATGTAAACGAGTTCTGGTGGCCATGTTCCTGATTGTCAAGTTCTACTATAATCTGTAAAAGATTGACACGTAATTATGCCAGTGTTATGTTTATTTTAACATATTGGCAACGGCTGTCACATTTCATAGTCTTTGTAGAAGAAAATAATTTATTTCTCGCTCGTCTGGAAAATTTAACCTGTTATGGCAGATATTATATCACTTGATAGTAAACTTCAGTTAACCAGAGATAAGAAAGCCAATCTAATAAAAAAACGCAAAATTCTTGCAATACAGAAGGTTTTTCAATGTACACGGTGCTCCTTTAAATGCGAAAAATGCGGCTCTCAAATTAGTCTTGCACATCAAAAGAAAAATGATTCCCGCAACATTAAGGTATCATATCGACTCTGCGAGAGTTGCATGGAAGAATTTAATGACTATATTGAAAAAATTAAGGGAAAAGGAGACTCTGACTCTTACTGGCACAATGATGCCTGGATAGATGTCTGGAAAACGTGGATAAATCATCAGAATGCCATTAACCAATATCTAAAGTCAAAAGAGTTTAAGCAGCTTCTGCAGGAATTTAAACAAAACGGGCCCAACAAATAGGGTCTCATAGGAGGATTTTATGTTTGGAATTGGTATGCCTGAACTTATAATAATACTTGTTATTATTCTAATTATATTCGGAGCCGGCAAACTTCCGGAAATCGGAGCAGGTGTAGGCAAAGCAATAAAGAATTTTAAAAGCGCAACAACCGATGCTGATAAAAAAGAAGCTGACAAACTGGACAGTAGCGATAAAGGTGATAAATCATAAATAGACTTTCAGATAAATAATTTCACTGTGTTATCAGTCGTCGACGTATAACTAATACGCCTTCCTCCTTCTGGCCTTGTGAAATTAATTATCTGAAAGTCTAAAGCTTCAATTTTATTTCAACAGGTTTTACATTGATGATATTCCGGAACCAACCGCCCAGCACAACACTATTACTGTAATAATCGCACAACTTCCGGCAAGAATTTTGTGAAGCAGGCTTTCTTTAGTTCTTTCATTATAACCCATAAAAAATCCAAGAGCAGCCCCTGCCAATATTCCAGCCCCGTGCCCCCAGTTATTGATGCCAGGCACAACAAAACCGAACAGCATAATTCCAAGCGCCCATCCGCCGATTTGCCTGTAAATAGCCTGCCCGTATGTTCCGCCGCGGCTTTTGCCATAGTAAATCGCTGCCCCTATCAAACCGCATATGGCGGCAGAAGCGCCTATGGTGAATGTAACACCGGCTAAATAAGAAATCCTGAAACCGATAATTCCGCTTAGAGTGTAGATGATAAACATCCGATAAGCACCATATTCCCGACTGACCAGGGGTGCTATCTGACTGAAGGCAAACATATTAAAAAGAATGTGCAATATTCCTCCGTGAAGGTAATTGGCAGAGACTATTGTCCACCATCCGTGCATATTGTCAACTGGAATGGTCCCTGTTGCTCCCAGTAACAGAAGGCTTCTGTTTTCAGGAGACAGAACATAAAATGGATTAAACGAAAGGCCCGGCAAACGGGAATTAAACAAAAGCGATATAATGTACATGCCTATGTTGGCATAGATTACTGCTTTGATGATCTGGTCGGCACTGCTGACTCCTTGAGTCAATAAATTATTTTTCCACCATGCACCTGGCTTTGATATGCCACAGTACGGGCAACGAGATTCATCGGCGCTTATCAGTTTTCGGCAGTTGGGGCAAAGAATCGACCGTCTCTTGTGATTTGTCATGACTTGACTTAACCTTTCGCATAGAAAAAATTATTGCCGGACCAAATAGAATCATTTCTGAATTTTTTATTGCTACAAGGTGATAAGATAGCACTGCCTCGCATCATTGTAAAGAACGCTTATAATGGAAAATACTACAGGGTAACCGCATTTGGAAAAATAAAAAAATTTTAAGCCCCGTACCAATTTTAATAGGTAACATTATTTCCAAATGCGTTTACCCTGGAAAATCCTAAGGAACATCTTGACAGCTATAAGCTGGTTTGTTATTTAAACAAATTTTTAATTCTTTCATTTATTAAAATTCATTCCTTGCTCTGAATTATTATTATTTCAGGGCTTAACAGCCAAGAGGAGGTTTAATGCGAAGGTACGAAACATTTATAATTATTGATCCTGATCTTTCAGATGAAGAACGGAGCCCTATTTTCGAAAAAGTAAAAGACTTAATCAAACAAGAGGAATGCCTTCTGGTAACGCTCGATGAATGGGGGGGCAGAAGGCTTGCATATGAAATCAAGAAAAAATCCCGTGGGTATTATGTTCGTTTAGACTATTGCGGAACAGGAAAATTCGTTGATGAAATGGAACGTTTTTTCCGAATTGATGACCGGGTCATGAAGTATATGACGGTCTTGCTTGACAAATATGCTGATATAGAACTTATTAAAGAAGAAATAGCCAAAGCTGAAGCTAAAGAAACCGAGCCCGATCAAAATGAATCCGATGTCGAACTGAGCGCTCCCGATAGCCCTGATATTAATGATTCTGAAACGGCTGAGGATGAAACAACAAAAACAACGGAAAGCGAATAAATAGGAGAAAAAAATGGCTGTTCCTTCAAATTCAAAAAGAAATTCAAGAACAAGAACTCCAGGTAAAAAAAGAATATATCATCGCCGAAAAATATGCCGTTTCTGCGCAGATACAAGTCTTGCAATAAATTATAAGGACCCTAAAGCACTCAAATATTTTATTACTGAACGAGGCAAAATTATCCCAAGACGTATATCTGGAACATGCGCTAAACACCAACGCGCTCTGACACATGCCATAAAGCGAGCCCGAACAATTGCACTTCTGCCTTACGTGGGGACTATTGACTATATTTAACGTTATAAGTCTGTCCCTATAACTTTCAGATAATTAAATTTCACAAGGCCAGAAGGAGGAAGGCGTATTAATTATACGTCGACGACTGATAACGCAGTGAAATTAATTATCTGAAAGTCTATAGAGGAGAAGAAAATAGTGTCTCAAACTGTTCAAGGAAATATATCAAAGGATATAATAAGTGGCGTAGCAATAATAGGTCTTATATTTACAGCTTCAACATATCTGCCGATCATAGGATTTTTCTTTTCTTTGTTTATCCCTCTGCCAATTCTCTTTTATCGCTCAAAACTCGGGAGAACAACAGGAATTATAGTCTATATCTTATCAATCATAATAATGATTGTAATGACAGGCAGTATATCATTAGATATGTTTTTCTTTGCTGAGTTGCTGCTGCTGGGTTTTGTCCTTAGTGAACTATTTGAGATGCGTTTATCGATTGAAAAGACAATTAGTTATGCGTGCGCCTCCGTTCTAATAACGGGAATTGTTATCTTGTTCTTTTACAGCAATTTATCAAACACTGGAATTTACACCCTGGCATCTGAATATATATCACGAAATCTCGAGCTGACTATGGCGATGTATGAGAGTATGGGGGTTCCGGAAGAAAGCATACACGTTATCTCGAATTCAATGGAAAAGATCCACTACGTACTTATACGAATTATTCCTGCTATGCTTATATCTTTAACCTTATTTGTGTCATGGACCAATCTGTTAATCGCAAAGCCCTTGCTTAAAGCTAAAAATATTTTTTTTCCTGATTTTGACTCTCTTAAATTATGGAAAGCGCCGGAATTCATGGTTTGGCTTTTTATAGGATGCGGCGTGATGCTTATTTTGCCGGACAATTCTTTTAAAATTTTAGGATTAAACGGTCTGATTATCCTTATGACAATATATTTTTTCCAAGGCATAGCAATTGTGTCCTTTTATTTTGAGAAAAAAAATGTTCCCCGTATATTCAGGATTTTCCTATACAGCGTCCTTGCTTTGCAACAGTTGGTTCTGCTTTCCGTTATAGGACTTGGCTTCTTTGACATGTGGATTAATTTCAGGAAATTAGGCATAAAAAAAGAAAGTTGAAACTTAAAATATTAGGTAGCCGTTCACGGTTTACAGTTATCGGTTCACGGTTGAAAAAAACAGAAGGTTTATAAATATTGCACAAGGATCGGCTGCGGAGCTGAGAACACAGATTTATATTTCACGAGAGGTTAATATATTTTCTGATTTAGATGCTAAAGAATTAATTCAAGAGTTGAAATCAATATCCAAAATGCTTCAATCGTTGCATAGTTCATTGAAAAAACCGTGAACCGTGAACCGACAACCGTGAACGCTTACAAAATTGTTTATGGAGGTTATAATGAAATTAATTTTGAAAGAAACTATACAATCACTTGGCATAATCGGCAGCGAAGTTAATGTTGCCAAAGGCTATGCCCGCAATTATCTTTTGCCTCAGAATAAGGCTGTACCGGATACACCTCAAAATCGCAGAATGCTGAAACAGGAAAAGGTTAAATTTGAACTCCAGATAGCTAAAGAAAAAGGCCTTGCTGAAGAAATGGCCAATAAACTTGAAGGAGTTGTTTGCAAGATAGCTGCGAAGGTTAGTGAAGAAGATCGCCTGTATGGCTCGATCTCTGCGAAGAATATTATTGATGCACTTGCAAACCAGAATATAGAAGTCGCAAAAAGAATGGTTCTGCTTAGTGAGCCCATAAAAAAAATAGGTGCATTCAAAGTTCCTATACAAGTTTACAAAGGAGTTGAGGCTGAAATAACTGTTGAAATAGTCCCGGAATAAAGTTATTATATTTAAATGGCAGACAGGCAGTTTCAAAACAAACAAGATCCCTCTCTTTATAAAATTCCTCCTCAAAGTATTGAAGCCGAAGAATCTTTACTCAGCGGAATCCTTATAGATAATAATACATTACTCGATATTATCGATATTATTTCACCAGAGGATTTCTATAGATCCGCCCATCAAAAGATCTTTTCCGGTATTGTTGAACTCTTTTCAAAGAATGAACCTGTTGACCTTGTAACTCTTACCAACGCTCTCAAAGAAAGGGGGAATTTAGAAGAGATTGGAGGGGCGACATATTTAGCCACGCTTGTTGATACTGTTCCGCTTGCTGTAAATGCAAAACATTATGCTAAAATTGTTCATGACAAAGCATCATTAAGGCGTCTTATAGAAAGAGCAAATGAAATCGCCAAAAAATGCTTTGAGGACAGGGGTAATGTTGACGAAATAATAGACTTTGCTGAAAGTTCAATTTTTGAAATTTCAAAAAATAAGCATAAACAAGCATTCTATCCTATAAGCGAAATAATTGACGGCAATATTGAGACCCTTGAAGAACGACAGGGCAATAAGGCCCTGGTAACCGGCATTCCAACAGGGTTTACCCGCCTTGATAATCTTATATCAGGGTTGCAGAAATCAGAGCTTATAATTCTTGCCGCACGCCCAAGTATGGGAAAAACAGCCCTGGCCCTTAATATTGCCAGGAACGCCGCGGTTGATGCAAATGTACCTGTAGCCATATTTTCCCTTGAAATGTCAAAAGAACAATTGTCAATGCGTCTGCTCTGTTCTGAAGCGAGAATTGATTCATCTCGTTTAAGAGGAGGTTTTTTCAGCATGGAAGACTGGCGCAAACTGACAGATGCAGCAGGGGTGCTGTCTGATACTTCTATTTTTATTGACGATACTCCGGATATCTCAGGCATGGAAATACGAGCAAAGGCCCGCAGATTAAAAATGGAAAAAAATATAGGCCTTGTCATTATTGATTACCTCCAGCTTATGAAAGGCCGTATGTCTGCTGAACGTCGAGATCTTGAAATCTCGGAAATATCAAGATCTCTGAAAGCTTTGGCCAAAGAACTTGACGTTCCGGTAATGGCTTTATCTCAGCTTAACAGAATGCTTGAGCAACGAAATGACAAGCAGCCAAGACTCTCGGATCTGAGAGAATCCGGGGCTCTTGAACAGGATGCAGATGTAGTGGCTTTTATATACAGAGACGAAATATACAACAGCGATGAAAACAATCCAAAAAAAGGTACGGCTGATATTCTGATTAGAAAAAATAGAAACGGCCCTACAGGAGAGGCAACATTGACCTTTTTGGATAGCTATACGCGTTTTGAAAATCTTGCATTTGAAAGATAGAAATATTTATAACAGTTCACGGTTGTCGGTTTACAGTTAACAGTTTTATGTTTTGATCAACCGTCAACCGTGAACTGACAACCGACAACCATGAACTGCATGAAACGGCTTTTCGGAAATACATCCGGCTTAAAGGCAAATCAAATCCAAAGCCTTGAAAATCTCTACCGACGCCGTATCCCCGATAACTTCCTCATCACACCCGAACTTGCGGCCGATATCAGCAGGCTTTCCCATGAAATGCGCCGCCAGATAGGTCTTCTTGTCAATCGGCGAGGCAGGATAGCCTTCGTAATTGTAGGGAGCCACAATAGAATAGTCATACCTGATACAAGTGAATACAGGGCTGCTCCCGGTCGTCTGAGGGGCCTGAGATGTATACACACTCATCTAAAAAAAGAATCTTTAACAAACGATGATTTCAACGACTTAGTCTTTTTAAGACTGGATGTTATGGCTGCAATTACAATAACTAAAGATGGTCTTCCATATCAAGTTCATGCAAGCCATATTCTTCCGACCAGTAAAGATGGAAAGCCTTATCAGGTGCTGGGACCGCTTAATCTCAATCAGCTTGATATTGGATGTGTTGAACTTATACAGGCTCTTGAATCTGAACTCAGCCATGCAGGATCCTTATATAAAGCAAATCAAGACAAAGAAAGAGCCCTTCTCGTAAGTGTGACGACTGCTCCCAGGCGTAAAGCAATGGACTCTCTGGAAGAGCTGAAAGAACTTGCCGGCTCAAGTGGTATTGAAGTAGCCGGCACCGTGCTTCAACAACGCAAAAAGGCTGATTCAAGATTTCTCCTTGGTCCCGGCAAACTCCAGGAACTCACTATACAAACACTTCAGAAGGGAGCAACACTTCTAATCTTCGATCAGGAATTGAACCCGTCGCAAATTCGCTCCATTACAGATAATATAGATTTAAAGATCATAGACAGGACGCAGCTTATTCTGGATATTTTTGCTCAACGAGCTCAAACAAAAGAAGGAAAAATTCAGGTTGAGCTTGCTCAACTTAAATATCTGCTTCCAAGACTTATTACAAAAAATACCGCCATGTCACGTTTGACCGGAGGTATTGGTGGCCGTGGTCCCGGCGAGACCAAGCTGGAAATAAACAGAAGGCGTGCACGCGACAATATAGCACGACTTGAAAAGGCTTTATTAAATGTAAAAAAACAGCGTAAGCATCAAAAGGCAAAGCGCAGCAAAAAAGGATTGCCTGTTATTTCGATTATAGGCTACACCAATTCCGGAAAATCAACCCTGTTAAACACACTCACAAAAAGCAATGTTTTAGCTGAACGCCGACTTTTTGCCACCCTGGATCCTTCCAGCAGGCGTCTTAAATTTCCCAGGGATACTGAAGTCATAATTACAGACACGGTAGGATTCATTAAAGATCTGCCAAAAGACATTATGGTTGCTTTTCGCGCAACTCTTGAAGAACTTGAAAGTGCCGACCTCCTGCTGCATGTGATAGATATAAGCAGTCCGCGTTTTAAAGATCAGATCAAATCCGTCGAAAGAATACTATCAGACTTAAATCTGCACAATATCCCATTAATTCGTGTTCTGAACAAACAGGATCTCGTTGACAGGGAAACTATTAACAGGCTCGGCATTGACCTTGATGGAACCCCCATATCGGCTATTAACAAATCAACTTTGATGCCGCTTATTGAAAAAATGGAAAATGCAATAGGAGCCGTTCACGGCTTGAAACTTGAAATTGGAAAGTAGAAATTAGGGAGATATAAAATAGAAACTGGAAATTGGGAAGAACAGTACAAAAGCATGGCGTCCTTAATTTTGGGGTAAAAGTAGTTGACACTTTTATTGGAGCTAAAAATTGTAAATTGTCACTTTTCAATCAAGTGTAAAGTAAAAATGAAGGATGCCAAAAACATTAAGGCCAAATTTCTAATTTCCAATCTCCAATCTCAATGTTCCGTGAACGCTTACGACAATTTTATTAGGTTGACTTCTAAAGAAAAATAATTGTATTTTATTCAGCTTATGGATCTGGAACTTGTAAAAAGAGTCGGTATCGCTGCTGCTTATAAAGGCGGAATAATTCTTCGGTCCTATCTTGGCAAGTTATCCGGTATTAACAAAAAAGGTGAAATTGATCTTGTTACAGAAGCTGACATTGGATCAGAAAAAGTAATAATCGAGACAATATTAAATGCATTTCCAGATCATTCCATATTAGCCGAAGAAAGCGGTTTTAATAAAGGCAAAGCTGATTATGAGTGGATTGTTGATCCTCTCGATGGAACAACAAACTTTACTCATCAGCTCAGTATGTTTTCCATATCCATAGCTTTTGCCTTGCAGGGAAATATAGTTTTAGGCATTGTCTTTAATCCGGCAACAGAAGAACTTTTTACCGCTGTAAAGGGAAAAGGAGCTGAATTAAATTGCAGACCAATAAAAGTTTCAGGCTCAAAATCGGTTTCAGAAAGCCTGCTTGTAACTGGTTTCCCTTATGATTTTAAAAACATTATCGACTCCTTAATGATCCGCTTTTCTAATTGTCTAAAAGCATCCCAGGGTGTTAGAAGGTTAGGATCTGCGGCGCTTGATCTTTGTTTTGTGGCCTGCGGACGATTCGATGCCTTCTGGGAACAAAATCTGAAATCCTGGGATACATCTGCAGGCGTGCTGATCGCAAGTGAAGCAGGAGCTGTTATAACAGATTTTTCAAACAAGCTGTTTACGATCGACAAAAAGGAAATTCTGGCCAGTAATGGAAAAATTCATGATGAGATGCTTAACTTACTAAAGGACAGCGTATGAAAAAAAAATTAACTGATAATATGTCTTTTGATAATTATTTGGGATGTTTTGGCAATTTCGATATCAATGATGCTATATGTAACAAATATTGTTCGCTAAGATTGCGTTGCTCTATAGAATGTGATCAAAATATCAGACTGGAAATATTGAACGACCTTGTATCTTCAGATGCTCTATCCATAAGGATGCAATAGGATTGAAAAAACATAGACTTTCAGATAAATAATTTCACTGCGTTATCAGTCAAAATCCTCGACGACGTACACATCAGCACGACTTACTCAGATTTTTCCTTCTAGCCTTGTGAAATGAATTATCTGAAAGTCTATAATAAAATTAAGGAAAAATTTTACCGGGATTTAATACACCGTTTGGATCAAAAATTTTTTTTATTTTTTTCATAAGGCCGAGCTCCACAGCCCCTATCTCTTTTTGAATATAAGGCAACTTGGTTATACCGACACCATGTTCGCCTGAAATAGTTCCGCCCAGTTCGAGTGTATATTCAAACAGAGCTTCAACTGCGGCTTCCGCCTTTTTAAGCTCTTCTTTATTCTTTTTATCAAGCATTATATTAAAATGAATATTTCCGTCGCCGGCATGGCCGAAACTAACCATAACAAGTCCGGTTTTTTTTCTTAATTCATCTATTTTTTTTACCATATCAGGTATCTTGTTTCTGGGAACTACAATATCCTCATTAATCTTATCCTGACCATATCTAAACAAAGCCGGCGAGATCGCCTTTCGAGCTTTCCAGAGTTTAGCGGCATCCTCTTTAGTCCTGGCTTTTTTCACATTCGCAGCCCCCTGAGAAATACAAAGTTCTTCTATCTGATTTATTGTAATTTCAACCTCTTTTTCTTTTCCATCGACATCAATTAAAAGCAATGCCTCAGAATTAACAGGCAGTCCCATATTAAGATACTCTTCAACACATCTAATTGAAGCATTATCCATATATTCTATGGTCCGCGGTATTATGCCGTATCGAATGATCGCTGAAACCGCCTTTGCAGCGGTTTCCATATTATTAAAAACAGCGGTCATAGTACTGACTGCCTCGGGAAGTGGTAAAAGCCTGAGAGTCATACGCGTAATTACTCCCAGCGTCCCTTCTGATCCAACAAGAAGCCTGGTCAGGTCATATCCTACTACCCCCTTGGCTGTACTTACTCCGGTATTTATAATTTCTCCGGTTGGAAGAACCGCTTCTATCCCAAGCACGTAATCACGGGTAACCCCATATTTAACCGCACGAGGGCCTCCTGCACATTCTGCCAGGTTGCCGCCCAGAGTGCAAAATTCAGAGCTTGAGGGATCCGGGGGATAAAAAAGATTTTCCTTTTCAACAGCTTCATGAAAACGGCCTGTAACAACACCCGGCTCAACACTGGCAATAAGGTTTTCCTTATCTATTTTTAGAATACGGTTAAAGCGGGTCATGGCAAGGATAATCCCCCCCCTTACAGCAAGAGATCCTCCTGTCATCCCGGAACCGGCCCCTCTTGGGATAACAAAAAAACTATCTTTATTGGCGAGCTTTAGAATAGCGGAAATTTCCAGGGCATTTTGCGGGAACAGGACTGCGTCAGGCAGATAAGTCTGCGCAGTTGCATCATAAGCATAGCATACAAGATCTTCCTTAGCTCTGCTGAAATTGGACTTGCCTGCTATATCTTCAAGCTTTTTGAAAGTTTTATCACTAATTGCCATTGGTAACCGTTCACGGGTTCAGAGTTCACGGAGTAATGCACTACCGACTCCAACGCTCTATTACCTGTCGTACCATGAAAAGGATCTACCGTAGTTTCTTGTCAGCACCTAAGGGGGTGCCATGGACAAACTTGTTTGTCCGTGCAAGATACGTCAATGGAGAGTAACGAAAACGACCGTCTGGTATTTCAATGATTGAGGTCATATGCATTTTTTAAAATTCTTCGGCAGAAAAAGGGCACGGACAAACAAGTTTGTCCATGGCACCCGTCCTGAGTCATAAGAAGGTCGATCATAAGATCTGGTTTAGAACTCAACAAGTAAACCCGTGAACGGTTACCGCCATTGAAAGTTAGCCAGGTTAAGACCTTTGCAAAAAGAGGTCAGAATTTGCCTGATTCAAGTTTCTTGCTAAAAATTTCCACCTGTCTATGCAGAGCTCCTTTTTCTTTTAGCCCTCGTTCAACAATACCAATGGAATGAAGGACTGTAGCATGATATCTGTTGAAACTTTTACCAATTGTCTGAAGAGGTGAATCCGTAAATCTCCTTGAAAGATAAATTGCTATTTGTCTTGGATGAACAAAATTTTGTTTTCGGGAACTCGAAATAATATCTTTTATGGCAATATTAAAATGCTTGCAAACAAGTTTCTTAATGACATCTATTGTAATATTTTTACGTTGCCTGACTATATTCCGGGTTACACTTTCCGCAAGATCAAGGTCGATCGGCACTCCAAGAATTGATGACTTGGCTGTAACTCCTATAAGTCCGCTCTCAAGCTGCCTGACATCCGCTGTAAGTTCACTGGCTAAATACTCGATTACTTCCTCAGGTAAATTATGCCCATTATTTTTCGATTTTTTCTGTAATATTCTGACTCTTGTCCTGAAACCAGGAGGGCCGATATTTGAAATAAGACCGTATGAAAACCGCGATATCAACTTTTCATTAAGTTTAGGAATGTCAGAAGGGAGGTAACAACTTGAAAAAATTATTTTCTTATCTGCCTCAAAAAGGTAATCAAGAATTAAAGCCAGCTCGATCTGTGTACGCTCCTTCCCACTTAAAGAATGCACATCTTCAAGAAGTAATACATCACATTCATTCCTGTATTTTTTTTTGAATTCATCAATTGAACCATTCCTGAAAGCATTAACCATTTCATTGGTAAAATCTTCAGCGGTTATATAAGATACATGTTCTGTCGGATATTGAGACATTATATGGTGACCTATAGCCTGAGAAAGATGGCTTTTCCCCATTCCGATCTTTGATAATAAAAATAAGGAATTTTGCTGGGAATTCTTTTTTGAAGCAAGGTCAAGTGCCGCTAAATAAGCAAAGTCATTATTGTTGCCGACAACGAACTGATCAAAAGTAAAATCCCTTCTTAATAGTCGGCCGTTATGCGGACGCAAATTAACCCCAGGCAGAGGGATCTGAATATTATTATCCTTTTTAAAACCTGAGTTCTCTTTTTTACAGGTTTTGCAGAAAACCTCGAGACCAAGATTGTATGCTTTACCGGAAGCTATTTTTATTTCTGTTTTTATAATTGAACCATAGTGGTCAAGAATACGTTTTTTTGAAAAAGTATTTGTACATGAGAGCACAATACGGTTTTCCTTGCATTCTATAAATTCCACGGGTTCAATCCACATTCTGTAGCTATGGCCAGGAATCTGTTTTTTAATCGATAATTTTACTTGTTCCCATATTTGTTTCATAGAGCTTTACAATCCATATTCCCAAAAATAGAAGGTTAATGATATTAAAATAGAAGAAAAAACTTTGCAAACTATAGACTTTCAGATAATTAATTTCACAAGGCCAGAAGGAGGAAGGCGTATTAGTTATACGTCGACGACTGATAACACAGTGAAATTATTTATCTGAAAGTCTATATAAAAAATCAGACTGTTTGGAAGAAATATTATTGGTTAGAAAGGTTTCAATCGCACAACTTAGGTCTCGCTAAAAAATAACTTGGTAGAAGAATCTGTTTGAGAATTTAAAAGTTTCTGGTAAAACCCGCGTGAAAATTTTAATGGTTTGATTAAGCTATCTGGAACTTTCTGTCAAACCTGAAGAATAATGTTTTACACTTGTTTGTTAAAAAGTTATTAACAATTTATAGGCATCTGTTTTTATTAATCTATATTTTAATAATACAGGCAACTGCTTCTAAATACAACCATTTTTGCAATGAGATTTTTCTTCAACTATTTTATGTAGATCCATCATTATCAGCATAATTCTTTACAATAATATCCTATTCAAAAAGCTTGCTAATGCTTCCATTATCTTTAATTTTCAAAAAAAATCGCTTGTGTCTCTGCTGAATAAAATATCTTAAAAATCATCATATAGTTAAATGTAATTTAATTAATTTGTTTGAAAATAATATGAAACATGTAATATCCTAAAAATTTGCCGGTAGGCAATAGTTCAGCCGCAAAGACAATTTTAATATTAAGGTTATATAAATGCATAATTATCGTCCCGTTATTGGAATTACCATGGGAGATCCTGTTGGTATCGGCCCTGAGATTATACTCAAGGCTCTCTCATCCCCTTTAATTTATAAAACCTGCAAACCGCTCGTAATAGGAGATTCAGGGGTGCTGGAACTTGCAAAAAAAACCACATCAAGCACTCTTAAAATAAAAGATGTTAAAAGCCCTGTTTCAGGCGCATATAAATACGGACGGATTGATGTTTTATGCTTATCCAAACTTGATAAGGATAAAATATCCTGGGGTAAACCCACAGTTCAAACAGGAACTGCGATGATAAAATACATAACAACTGCGATAGATATGGCAATCAAAGGAAGTATCTGCGCTATTGTTACATGCCCTATAAATAAGGCGGCCATGCAGAAGGCGGGCGGCAAGTTCAGCGGCCACACAGAACTCCTTGCAGAACGCACTAAAACCGATAGCTTTGTAATGATGCTGGCCGGCAAAAAACTCCGCGTAGTTCTTGTAACCATTCACATTCCCTTAAAAAATGTTTCAGCCGAACTTTCAAAAGAACGAATTGTTAAAACCATACAAATTGCATGGCACGCTCTTCATTATAGTTTTGGTTTCGAAAAGCCCCGAATTGCTGTAGCAGGCTTAAATCCTCATGCCGGAGAAGAAAGAATGTTTGGAGATGAGGAAGAAAGAATTATTTTGCCGGCAATAAATTCAGCGATTAAGAAAGGGTTTGATGTTTCCGGCCCCTTCCCTCCTGACACCGTGTTTTATCACGCCGCAAACGGACGTTATGATGCTGTTGTCTGCATGTATCATGACCAGGGGCTTATCCCGTTTAAACTGCTGCACTTTACCGATGGAGTTAATACAACTTTAGGGCTGCCGATAATTAGAACTTCTGTTGACCATGGGACTGCTTATGATATCGCAGGAACCGGAAAAGCAGATCCCGGCAGCCTTATAGCAGCAATAAATATGGCGACTGAACATGCGGCGAGGGGCAATGAAATCTGAAAAAATAAAAATACATGGCGCCAGGCAGCATAACCTGAAAAATATAGACGTCGAACTGCCCAGAAATAAATTAGTTATTATAACGGGTTTATCGGGCTCGGGCAAATCAACACTTGCTTTTGACACTCTTTATGCAGAAGGTCAACGCAGGTATGTTGAATCTCTTTCTACTTATGCACGTCAGTTCTTAGAACGCCTGGATAAACCTGATGTTGACCTGATTGAGGGTCTCTCGCCCGCCATTGCAATTGAACAAAAAACAGCCAGCCATAACCCCAGATCAACCGTTGGCACAGTTACTGAAATTTATGATTATCTCCGTCTTCTGTTTGCCAGAACAGGTACGCCTCACTGTCATAAATGCGGAAAGCCCATTACTTCGCAAACGCTTGACCAGACCGTGGATAAAGTCATGTCAATGCCTGAAGGAACCAAAATCATTATTTTATCGCCTCTTGTTGCCGACCAGAAAGGAACTCATGAAAAACTCTTAAAACATCTTAAAAGAGATGGTTTCGCTCGCATACGTGTCAACGGCAAAACATTTGAAATAGAGGATATTGACAAGCTTGATAAAAACAAGAAGCACACTATCGATGTTGTTGTCGATCGCCTGATTGTTAAAGAAACTATTAAAAACAGGCTTGCAGATTCTTTAGAGCTGGCCGTATCTCAGTCAGACGGCATAGCTATGGTTGATGTTTCAGGTAAAAAGCCTGTTATCTTCAACGAAAAATCAGCATGTATAACTTGCGGCATAAGCTATCCTGAATTTACACCTGCTGCTTTTTCCTTTAATTCTCCGCAAGGCGCATGCCCGAAATGTGATGGCCTTGGCTCAACAAATGTATTTGACCCTGACCAGATAATTCCGAATCCCGAATTATCTTTAAGAGAAGGCGCAGTTATCTTGTGGGCTAACAGAAATTCAGTTCATTTTTTTGAATTTTTAGATTCTTTGACCATGCATTATGGCGTTGATATCTATACGCCCTATAAGGATCTGCCGGATAATTTTAAAAAAGTTCTTCTTTACGGATCAGGAGATGAACAGATATCTTTTTATTTTGAACGGAACAATCGCCGTTTTAACTACAGAAAAGCATTTGAAGGCATAATACCAAAATTGGAAAGGCGTTACCTGGAGACGGATTCTTACCATGCAAGAGAGGAAATTAAACACTATATGAGTTTCCGTCCCTGCCGGGAATGCCAGGGGACAAAACTAAATAAAGGAAGCAGATCCGTAAAAGTCGGCGGGCTTACCATATCTGAGATAACAGCTTTTACTGTGACAAAAGCACATAGTTTTTTAAAAAATCTTGAACTTTCCGGCAAAAAAAAGATCATTGCTAAAAGAATTCTAAAAGAACTTATTGAAAGGCTTGGCTTTCTTGACAATGTGGGCCTGTCATATCTTACTCTTGCCAGATCAGCATATACTCTTTCAGGCGGAGAAAGCCAGAGAATACGTCTTGCAACGCAGATCGGATCGAAATTAACGGGAGTTCTGTATGTTCTGGATGAGCCCAGCATTGGCCTTCATCAAAGGGATAATCAACGTCTTATTGAAACACTTCTGCAAATGCGCAATTATGGAAATACTATTCTCGTTGTAGAGCACGATGAAGAGACAATCTTAGCTTCTGATTATGTAATAGACATGGGCCCAGGGGCCGGTATTAACGGCGGGCATGTAGTATTTTCAGGCACACCCAAAAAACTTCTAAAGGATAAAAATTCATTGACCGGCCAGTATCTTTCCCGGCGTAAAAAAATTGAGGTGCCTGCAAAAAGGCGCAAAGTTCAGGGAAAAGAGATAGTAGTCAAAGGAGCCTCTGAAAACAATCTCAAGAATATTGATGTAAGATTTCCCCTTGGCTGTTTCATCTGTATAACAGGTGTATCCGGCTCCGGAAAATCCACCCTTGTCCTTGAGACACTTTACCGCTCCCTTGCCCAGCGGATATATCGCAGCAGGATACCGTCAGGGAAGCTCAAAGATGTAGTTGGGCTCGAACAAATCGATAAAGTGGTTAATATTGATCAGTCTCCAATTGGGAGAACGCCCCGTTCCAATCCCGGGACTTATACAGGTGTATTTACTTTTATAAGAGAACTTTTTTCAAGAACAGTTGAAGCAAGAATGCGTGGGTACAAACCGGGCCGTTTCAGCTTCAATGTTAAGGGCGGAAGATGTGAGGCATGTAATGGTGATGGCATAATAAAGATAGAAATGCATTTTCTGCCGGACGTTTATGTTGCATGCGATGTGTGTCACGGGAAAAGATACAACCGCGAAACTCTCGAAGTCAAGTACAAGGGCAAAAATATAGCGGATGTTCTCGATATGACTGTAAATCAGTCTGTTAAGTTTTTTAAGAATATAACCAACATACGATCAAAACTGCAAACACTGGTTGACGTGGGCATAGGTTACATCCATCTCGGCCAGCCCGCTACAACTCTATCGGGAGGAGAAGCCCAGCGCATCAAGCTGTCACGCGAACTCAGCAAAAAAGGTACCGGAAGAACAATATATATACTTGACGAGCCTACAACCGGCCTTCATATCGACGATATACAGAAACTTCTTAATGTGCTTAACAGACTTGTGGATGCAGGCAATACAGTTATTGTAATCGAACACAACATGGAGGTTATCAAATCAGCCGACTACATAATAGATCTTGGCCCTGAGGGCGGCGATGAAGGCGGAAATATTATTGGATGCGGAACTCCGGAACAAATAGCAGAGATTAACGAGTCATATACCGGACAATTTTTAAAAAAATTCTTATCCTGATCCCTGCACAAACGTAACCGTTCACGGTTCACGGTTCACGGTTCACGGTTAAAAAAACAGAAGGTAGAGGAGAATTATGGGGTCCTCTTTTGAAAATTTAGAAGTTTGGAAAAATCTTGGAGGTTATCAGTATCCAAAATGCTTCAATCGTTGCATAGTTCATTGAAAAAACCGTGAACCGTGAACCGTGAACTGTGAACTGTAAACCGTAAACTGCCCTTATCCCTTTTTCTTCTCAAACGTCTTCATAAAGTCAGTCAAAGCCTCAACTGCCTCGATAGTCGTGGCATTGTATATAGATGCCCTGCAACCTCCGACCGACCGATGCCCCTTAAGACCACCCATACCATTGTCAAAGGCTTCCTGAACAAACAGCTTTTCCAGATCTTCGTTCGGAAGGCGAAAAGTTACATTCATAAGTGAACGGCTATCAGTCTCCGCCGTACCTTTATAAAAGGCGCTTGAATCAATAACACCGTATAATAACTCAGCCTTTTTACGGTTTATTTTCTCCATATTTTCGAGTCCGCCGATATCTTCTTCCAGCCATTTCATAACAAGCTGAATAGTATAAACAGCAAAACACGGAGGGGTATTATACATTGAATTTTTGGAAGAATAAGTTGTATAGTTCAGCATGGAAGGCAGATTTTCCTGCACCTGTTCCAGCATATCATCATGAATTATTACCATGCAAACCCCTGCAGGACCGATATTTTTTTGCGCTCCCGCATATATCAGGCTGAATTTGTTCATATCCAAAGATCTGCACATTATATCAGAAGACATGTCAGCTATTAGCGGAACGCCGCCGGTATCAGGAAAAGATGCCCACTGGGTTCCCTTTATTGTGTTGTTTGATGTAATATGAACATAAGCGCTGTCGCTGCTGAACCGGATATTGCGAGGTATATATGTAAAATCTCTGTCTTCAGAAGATGCTGCGATATTAACCTTTTTGTCCAGAATTACGGCTTCCTTTATTGCTTTAGTGGACCATGTGCCTGTATTAACATAATCCGCCACATTCTCTTTACTAAGAAAATTCATGGGAATCATGCAGAACTGCATACTGGCTCCTCCCTGAATGAAAAGCACGTGAAATTTTTCATCCAGTTTTAAGATCCGCTCTATTCTTTCTTTTGCATCATTAATTATGTCATCAAACCATTTCGATCTGTGGCTGATCTCGGTAACAGACATTCCGGATCCGTTGTAATTTAAAAACGAATCCCTTATCTCCTCAAGAACGCTCAGGGGAAGGGCTGCTGGTCCTGCATTAAAATTATAGATTCTGTTTTCCATAATGTTTTTCTCCAATATTTTTTCTATCTTTCTTCATGATTTTAAAAAGATTTAAGCAGTTAGCCTTTTGAAAAAGAGTTTGACAGGATAACAGGATACACAAGATTTTATTTAAAGTGCACAAACAAAGTCAACTCTCATTGTAGTTAGCCGGTAAATCATAAAATATAATCACAACATGAAGAAGGTGTGTATCAAGGTATAAGGATTTAGATTTGGATTAACCGAAAAGGTTTCGATAATTTAAATCCT
>JAIVWD010000001.1:44824-50402 GCA_049190315.1 Deltaproteobacteria bacterium
AGACTGAAGGCTGAAGGGGTCAGAAAAGCACGATTGCCGTACTTTGGCGGAAATATCTGATTCTTGCATCAAACATGGCTTTTAATGCGTTTTTTCCTAACGGTCTTCAGCCTTCAGCCTATCCACCTGAGTAGTTACCTTATTTGTACAGACAGAGAAAAATATGTCAATGAGTATTCCACGAATTTCAAAGCTATACCTCGGAAGGCCATAAATTGTAAGTTGTGGCTTTTCGAGGTATAAAGTTTCGAGTATTGACAAACAGTTGGCTTGTATTTTAAATTGACCTATTTTCAACAACGCCAAAATCAAAACAAGGTAACTTTTATGAAAATTTACACGTACCCTTCAAAATCGGCTGAAGCAAGGGTTGCATCTATTATAAACCGAGGGCTTGGTTTTAAGAAAAAAGATTATCTTAAAGTTTCGCAGATACTTGAAGATGTCAGAAAGAACGGCGACAACGCCCTTATTAAATACGCAAACCAGTTTGACTCCCCCGGCCTTTCAATAAAATCTATCAGGGTAACGTCCGACGAAATTGAAGCTGCTGCGAAGAAAGTCGAAAGAACATTTATGCGCTCTTTAAACAGAGCAATATCTCATATCGAATCATTTCATAAACACCAATTATGCAATTCATGGATAAACACAGATCGCCCCGGTGCTTTTCTGGGACAGATAGTAAACCCGGTTGATTCGGCGGGAGTTTACGTGCCGGGCGGAAAAGGAGGGAAGACCCCCCTTGTTTCTTCTGTTCTCATGGGTGCAATCCCGGCCAGAATAGCTGGTGTAAAACACATAGCAATGGCTACTCCGCCCACAAAAGACGGAAGTATAAATCCCCATCTTCTTGTTGCGGCAAAAAAAGTCGGAATCAATGCAATTTACAAGCTTGGAAGCGCCTGGGCGATTGGTGCACTGGCATATGGCACAGAAACAGTTCCAAAAACCGATGTCATAGTAGGACCCGGAAATATTTATGTTACTCTGGCTAAAAAAATTGTATCGGGAACAGTCGGCATAGACATGATAGCAGGCCCAAGTGAAATACTGATAATCGCAGACAACACGGCAAACCCGGAATTCACAGCCGCTGACCTGCTTTCACAGGCAGAACACGACATAATGGCATCCTCTATACTCGTGACCGACTCAGAAGCAACAGCAAAGGCCGTTAATATAGCAGTAGAAGAGCAGCTAAAATATCTAAACAGAAAAGACATAGCCGGAAAGTCTCTTGACAGTTTCGGAGCAATTATAGTTATGCCTGATCTCACAACCTGCATAGAACTTGCAAACAGGATTGCCCCGGAGCATCTGGAGCTTCACATAGATAATCCATTTGAGTATATCGGAAAGATCAAAAATGCCGGCGCTATATTTGTCGGGGATTACACGCCGGAACCTGTCGGCGACTATATAGCCGGCCCAAACCATGTGCTTCCTACCGCAGGAGCAGCCAGATTTGCCTCAGCCCTTTCTGTAGATAATTTTGTCAAGAAGACAAGCATAATCCATTATTCAAAAGAAGCCTTCAAACGAGAAGCAAAAGACATCATCCGCCTTGCAGAAATAGAAGGACTTGATGCACATGCGAATGCCATAAAGATAAGGCTGAAAATATAACTACTCAGGTTTGTTAGACTGAAAACTGAAGACTGAAAAATAAACTCATATTAATCTATGATGGAAATCAAGATTTAAATTGTTCGGCATAAAAAATTTAAACATAGGAACAGTCAAATGATTAAAAAAGTCGTTAAGATAAAAAAATTATATGATAACGATTTAATTTTAGATGATTTGAAATACTGGTTGAGCAAATCACCTGAAGAGAGGGTTGCAACAGTTGACTATCTGAGGAGACAACATCATGGAGGTACAACAAGACTTCAAAGAGTTGTTAGAGTTGTTCAACGCACATAAAGTTAAATACCTTATAGTAGGTGGCTATGCGCTAGCTTTTCATGGTGCTCCTCGATACACGGGAGATATTGACTTATTCGTTAAACCAGACACGGAAAACGCGATACGCATCTTAAAAGCACTTGAAGAATTCGGTTTTGGATCGGTTGGTTTAAAGATAGAAGATTTGAAAAATCCCAATAATGTTATCCAATATCAGTAAAATTATTTTTCTTCGTGGTGAAAAAGTTTTGTTAGATCGAGATCTTGCAGAGCTTTATAATGTAGAAACCAAACAGTTGAAACGCGCAGTACGCCGCAATATAAAAAGATTTCCTCTGGATTTTATGTTTCAGTTGACGAAAGAGGAATATCAATCTTTAAGGAGCCAATTTGGCACCTTAAAAAGAGGCTGAAAACTGAAAAATCTCATATTAATATATGATGGAAATCAAGAAATAATACTTGGATAGCTAATATCGTTGATTTATTTCTTAACATTTAAATTGTTATATTAAGCCTAGCGGCAGGAAAGGTGCGCATAGTACGTAGTATGAAAGACAGATTAAAAAAAGTAGTAGGATATTTTGCAATCCAAACAGGAACAATGAATATCGTCTGTGACGGCGATGCATGTGTGATAGCAGGTTCTCATAAAGCGCTCCACAAGTACATTAGCAAATTAATAGGTGACAATCCTGGCAATTATAGCATTAAGAAAACTCGTTATGGTGAGATTCTTCAGGGAATGCGCATGGGCGGTGTTTATACTTTTGATAATAAAGCTTACAACAAATTTCTTCCTCTTGCTAAAGCAGACGGTATGCCTTCTGTTGAATTCAAGATCGAAGATGATCCAATGCCTCATAAAGATGCCGTGCGGTTAATGCGCGTCAAGTGGTTTGACACAGCGTAAAAAAGAGGTTCTCCAATGATGATGCCTGCAACAGAGAAAGCTCCATTAAAGACATCTTCATTTGTTCTGCCAATACCAGCATCTCCGGCCAGCATACCAATAGGCCTGTCTGATATAATCTCCCCTTCAATCATAAATAACAAACTCTTTTCTCCTCAACAGATTTCATGCCATAAAGAGCAATTATCTCAAGATCAACCAAAATACGAAGTTGCTGATATTTTCAATCGTTACGGAGAAGAATATCGCCGAAACAACAAACTCACGACAGAGCAACTCAAGGTCATGTATGCTATTGAGCATTGCCGCACCGCAGAATACGGTTTTCATGTGGATGTATGTGACAATGACAACTGCGATCATATTGAAACAGCCTATAACTCCTGCCGCAACCGCCATTGTCCCAAATGCCAGGGCATTGCCAAACGCAAGTGGGTTGAAGCACGTATAGATGAACTTCTGCCTGTGGCTCATCATCATGCTACCTTTACCCTCCCAAATCAAATATCAGTTTTAAGCCTTCACAATCAAAAGCTGATTTATGATCTTTTATTTAACTCTGCATCTCAGACCCTGCTGGTTTTCGGAGATGATCCCAAATGGCTTGGGGCAAAAATAGGCTTTTACGGCATTTTACACACCTGGTCACAGCCCTTATGGCCGCACGTTCATCTCCATTTTATTGTGCCAGCAGGCGGATTGACTGACGATGGCAAATGGATTGAGCCAAAATACAAAGGCACGTTTCTATTTCCGGTTCCTGCTTTATCCAAAGTCTTTCGCGGAAAATTTATTGAAGGCTTAAAGGAAGCATATTACGCCGGCGAATTAGTATTGCCGGATAATCTGAACATTAAAGATGATGATGAGTTCGAGCAATGGATCGATCTGCTGGTTTCCAAAAACTGGGTAGTCAATTCAAAACCGCCGTTTTCAGGCCCGGAAGAAGTAGTGCGATATATCGGAAGATATACTCATCGCGTAGCCATCAGTAATCATCGAATTATTTCAATTGCAGATGGAGAAATTTGGTTCTCCTACAAAGACAACAAGGAGAAAGATAAGAGTAAAGTATGGAAAGAGATGGTTCTGCCTGCGGATCAATTCATTAAACGTTTTCTGTGGCATGTGCTGCCAAAGCGTTATCATCGTATCCGCCATTATGGCTTTTTAAACAATGGTGAAAAACATGCCAATCTTGAAACAATCCGTGAATTCTTTGAATCAGAGAAAGGCGTTAAAGAGTATGCCAAAGTCATAACAACTGATGATACAGATGGCATAACATGTCCGAAATGCAAAAAAGGCAAGTTAAGACCGTTTCTGGTTACAGATAGATATAATCAAATAGTTAAATTTGATTTTTCAGTATTTTTGAAGAAAGAAGCCCGTGACACTTCATAAAATCATAAAGATTGTGAATCATATTTTTTAACGGGTAATAAACCCGCATGGATAACTGCGCGCTAATCACCATTTAACCGGAAATTTCAGTAATAAAATGATCAAATTTGTGCTATACAAGCCTGAATATTACGTGATTTTTACTCGAAACCAGGCTAAAGACAATGCCATAATGATAGCATTAAACAAAGACCGCAGGTACTTTACACCATGGCCGGAGCTAAAGACCCGGCTTAATATAACCAGACGTTGAAGCGACAAACTGGAAGTTGTACAGGTTTGAAATCATTACATATTACCGACATGCTGTAATGAAGCGACGTCCTGCGCCTTTTACCCGTTTGACGCTTAACTCAGTGTTTTTAGTGTTTTGCAAACAAAGGTACAATATGAAAACAATTTTGGGGTTATCTGCATTTTATCACGATTCAGCAGCAGCATTATTGATTGATGGGAAAATTGTTGCCGCCGCACAAGAAGAAAGATTTACTCGTAAAAAACACACCCCGGACTTTCCGGTAAATGCTGTTAAATATTGTACAGAATATGCAGGGTGCAGTATTGATGAGCTTGATGCTGTTGTTTTTTATGACAAGCCCTTACTGAAGTTTGAAAGACTATTAGAAACATATTACGCTTTTGCGCCAAACGGGGTGGTCTCATTTCTTACAGCGATACCTGTTTGGATTAAGGAAAAGATGTTTTTAAAAAAAATGCTATATGACGGTCTATCTCAAATTGAAAACTACGATAAAAATAAATTAAACCTTTTGTTTTCAGAACATCACTTATCGCATGCTGCGAGCGCATTTTACCCTTCACCATATCAGGAAGCTGCCATACTAACCATTGATGGTGTTGGAGAATGGGCAACAGCTTCAATCTGCCATGGGAAAGACAACGAGATTAGAATGCTCAAAGAGATGAGATTTCCACATTCGGTTGGTCTTCTTTACTCAGCGTTTACCTATTATCTTGGTTTTAGGGTAAATTCAGGCGAATATAAATTAATGGGGCTGGCTTCTTATGGAAAACCAAAATATATCGATAAGATCTATAATAATCTTATAAAGCTTGCCGAGGATGGCTCTTTTCGAATCAATATGGATTATTTTTCTTATCATTATTCTGATGAAAAGACATTCAATTCCAGGTTTGTGGACCTGTTTGGAAAACCCAGAGAACGGGAATCCTCTTTTTTTACATCTGGAACAAGATATCCTTCTTATTTTGGCGATAAACCTGCAAATTTTCAGGAACTCTGCCGTGAGAACGAACATTACGCGGACATCGCAGCAAGCATTCAAAAGGTTACAGAGGAAATCTTGCTGAAACTTATCAACTCTTTGC
>JAIVWD010000002.1:0-27413 GCA_049190315.1 Deltaproteobacteria bacterium
AGCAGCCGGGCCTTGCCCGGGGTTCGGGACGTTCATTAGTTTATAAGTTGACAGGGCGCTTGAACTATGGTGTCGAGCCTTTACGTTCTGGGCGAAGACTGATACGAATCGTGAAGAAACAGACAAATGCAGGGAAAGGATCGGGGTCGGATCGGGGTCGGTCGGATCGGTGTCAAACCTTGATTATTATAATAAAGGGCTTGGGACTTGCCTTGACTTCCATAATTGGAAATAATGGGCTCACCTTTAAGACGTGTGCCGTGCCCGGCACACAACAAGGCAAATCTTTAAACTATAAACAATCCCTCAAAACATATCTTGAAAGCTGTATCACAATGTGATATATTTATAATTCATGAAGAGACTTACAACCAAATGGTTTAAAAAATGGTCTAAAAAGGTTCAATTGAGCAATCAAAACTTACTTGATGCAATCAACGATTTAGAAGCAGGGTTATCAACGGCTGATTTGGGTAACCACTTATTCAAAGTGCGTGTTAAGCGTGAACATAGTGGAAAAAGCTCAGGTTACAGAACGATTATTGTCTTTAAGGCAGACGATATTGCCATTTTTCTTTTTGGTTTTGGGAAAAATGAAAAAGAAAATATTAATAAAAACGAGTTGCAGTATTTCAAAAAATTGGCCAATGATCTTTTATCGTTAAACTCTGAACAACTCGAAAAGGCAATATCACAAAAAGCCTTATTAAACTTGGAGAATACCAAATGAGAAAATCAATAAAAGAAGCAATTGGAACAACTGTTCAGGATATGCTTAAATCTGGGTTTGAATCCTCGTTTACACAAAAAGAACTCAATTCACTTGGAGTTAAAATTTCTGAGGTTGTAATAACATCGACACAAATTAAAAAAATCAGAAAAAAGAGGAATTTGAGTCAAACCGTATTTGCCAAATTGTTAAATGTTAGTCCGTCCTCTGTCAGACAATGGGAGCAAGGGAAAAGAATTCCAACAGGATCAACAAAGGTATTGCTGGAACTTCTCGACATGTCCCCTCACATTCTTGATTATAGAATCAGTGCATAATTGATTTGAAAAGATGGCAGAACAAGTGGGATGAACTCTGATTTGAAAAAGCTGATGCTTCGATCAATTTTTCATAAAGCCGTCAATTTTAACTGAGACCATTTAAATACTGCTCCCATTCCATTGGAAGAAGATGCTTTTTTTTGTTATTGCATTCCTTGCAACAAGTAACTACGTTGCCTTTTGTGCTCCTGCCTCCGCGCGATATCGGCACGATATGATCCATTGTAAGTTCTTTTGGCGGGGTTTGCTTTCCGCAGTAATGGCATATCCCTTTTGCAAGACAGCGTTTCCACCACTGTGAAGCTCTCAAGTCTTTTGCTTTACTGCGTTCTCTCTTTATATCTTTATCATCAAGATCATATGCAAATGGCTTTAAACTGTTTTTTTTCATTGAGTTTAAGACTCTCTATCCATTTTTGAATTTCTGACTCAAGTATTTTATAATACTTCTCAGACCCGCCCAGACCACGCCTGCCAAAATAATAGTTTATTTCAAGAAAAAACGGCTCTTTTATAACTGCTTCTGATGAAAAGAGAAAATCAAAACCTGCCAGATTTATTCCTGTTATTTTACAGAAATGCTTTGCTGATTTTACTGCCGCTTCCTGCATGTCAGGATCGGAATCAAAGTCTAAATAAGCTCCTTTTGCCAGGCTGGAGCAAAATTCTTCTGTATTTTTCTGGACACGCCAGTAGGAAATAAATTTTTGCCTTATTACAACGACTCTCAAGCTTCTGCCTTGTGAAGGAATATATTCCTGTATCAAAAAACCCACATGGCCGGCACGTTCAAAATTTAAAGCCTTTTGAATAGCATCTTTAAACTCTTCAGGAGAAGTTATCAAAAATACACCGTAACCCTCTCCACCCCAGTCGAACTTGAATACAAACGGAAAATCAAAAGCAAGGTTTTCGGGTTCTGCTCCATAATTATCTAAAAAAGAATCAACTCTCTCAAAAGTCACAGATTTCGGGTGTAAAACATTTGTTTCCCGGAAAAGACGAATCTGGCCTATTTTGCCGGGATACTTAAACTTTGCCTCATAATCAGGAAATATATTGGAGCAGTTTTTACTTGCCATATTGTAAAGGACTTCATTGCAACCCTGAGGCAGGATTACAGCATCGGCAGCCTTTATTGCAGCAAGATCATCAGCATCGGGCTTGCGTCCTGCACAGATTATATATTTATCTGCCCCAAAACAGGGATGAAAAGAAACTATCATCAGTAACCGAATCTTCTCAAAGCCTTAGTGTCTTTGCTCCAGTTTTTCTGCACCCTCACGAAAAGCTTTAAAAAAACCTTTGCGCCGACCATCCTCTGGATTTCCATGCGAGCCTCCTCGCCTATTTTTTTAAGCTTGCTCCCGCTTTTTCCTATTATTATGCCTTTCTGAGAATCACGCTCAACATGAATTGTTGCATATATTTTAACAAGAGAACCTTTGGCGTCTTCGGAAAAAGAATCAATAGTCACAGCTATTGAGTATGGCACTTCCTCACCGGTTAAACGAAAAACCTTTTCACGAACCATCTCGGCGGCAATAAAGCGTTCCGGCATATCAGTTACGGCATCTTCAGGAAAGAATGGGGGGCCATTCGGCAGAATGCGCTCCATCGCCTTGATAAGCTCTTCCACCTGAGTTCCATGTTTTGCAGAAACAGGTATAACAGCCTCAAAAGGGTAAGCCTTTACCCATTTATCTATGATGATAAGAAGTTCAGGTTTTTTTATTAGATCTATTTTGTTAAGGACAAGAATAACCGGTCTTTTCTGTTTTCCAAGTCGTTTTACCAGAATCTTTTCAGACTCAGGATCAGGATTTGTCACGTCTAAAACAACTAAAATCAGATCAACATCAGCCAGGGCCGAAAGCGCGACATCAACTATTCTAATGTTTAACGGACCTTTTGCCCTGTGGATTCCGGGTGTATCAATAAAAACTATCTGAGAGGAAGGTCTGTGCACTATCCCGATTATACGATTGCGTGTGGTCTGTGGCTTTTTGGAAGTAATTGAAATTTTCTCGCCGATCATCCTGTTTAAAAGAGTGGATTTCCCGACATTGGGAGCACCGGCAATGGCTACAAATCCTGATTTAAAGTCAGCAAACCTGTTATTTGATTTCTTCAAAGGTTTAATACCTCTCCTATGGCAGCCCACACATTGTCTTTTCCCTGACGTGATTTTGCGGAAAACAGTATCAAGTCATTCCTGTCAACAGACAGGGCGTTTGATATGGAAAGATGCTGCTTGATCTGTTTTGTTTTTGACAGTTTATCAGCCTTCGTCAGTACAAGGACAGCCGGAATATTATAATGATAAAGCCAGTCCATAAGATCCAATTCGTACTTACCGGGCATGCGCCGTATATCCATAATTAATACAATCCCTTTTAAAGTTTTTCTATAAGTAAGATATGTCTCAATCATGGGGCCCCAGGTTTTCTGTATAGACGCTGGGACCTTTGCGTATCCGTACCCGGGAAGATCTACAAACGAAAATTTCTCATTTATAAGAAAAAAGTTGATGAGCTGAGTACGCCCTGGTGTTGAACTTGTCTTAACCAGACGCTTCCGGTTTAACAGCGTATTAATAAGAGAAGATTTGCCCACATTGGAACGTCCTGCAAAAGCTATTTCCGGCAGGACTGCCTGAGGATACTGAGACGGCTTAACAGCGCTTGTAATGAATTCAGCGGATTTTATTTTCATTTCAATCAGGTCTTTAATCCACAGATTAAGCAGATTACACAGATTTTCGTGAGTTATTGGGCAGGGTGCCATGGACAAACTTGTTTGTCCGTGCCACCCATTTTTAGAAATTGACAGAATACCTTCAATCTTCAATCGACAATCATCAACTATACTACCTTATTAAGCGGATACTCAATTATACCTTCAGCGCCGGTTTTAAGGAGGTTGGGGATTAAATCCCTGACAACATCGGAGTCAACAACTGTTTCTACTGAAAACCATTTTGACTGATAAAGGGGTGCTACTGTTGGGGCATTCAGGCTTGGGAGTAGAGATACAATATTTTCAATTTTTGATTCAGGCACATTCATTTTAAGCCCAACCAGTTTTTCACCTAAAAGAGCTCCTTTGAGTAAAAGAGCCATCTGTTCTATCTTTTCTCTTTTAAAAGCATCCTCCCATGCATTGTGATTTGCGATAAGCTGAGTATTGGTTTGCATCAGTTCCTTTATAATACGGAGTCCGTGCGCCTTTATTGTGCTTTCGGTCTCAGTAACCTCAACGATGGCATCTGCAAGACCGGAAACAACCTTTGCCTCTGTTGCACCCCATGAAAACTCGATTGCGACATCAATATCCTTTTCAGCAAAATATCTTTTCGTAAATTCAACCAGCTCTGTTGCCACTTTTTTCCCCTGAAGGTCTTCAGGTTTATTAATCGGCGAGTCATAAGGAACAGCCAGCACCCACCTCGCAGGACGCGCACTTACCTTGGAATAAACAAGATCGGCAACAACACGAACATCAGAACTGTATTCAGCAATCCAGTCCTTCCCTGTCAGACCTGCATCAAGAGTTCCGTTTTCTACATAACGCGACATCTCCTGAGCCCTGCAAATCGCACATTCAATTGAGTCATCGTTAATTTCAGGGAAATAGCTTCTTCCATTAACATTTATCTTCCACCCTGACCGCTTGAAAAGTGCTATTGTAGCATTTTGCAGGCTGCCCTTGGGAATGCCCAGTTTTAATTTTCTACTCATTTCTTATATACCTCCTCAGGATCAAACAAAGGCTTTCCAATAATTTTTATTGATCCATCTTCTTCAACTCTTTTATAAAAACAGCTTTTATGACCCGTGTGACAGGCGGCACCTCCAACCTGTTCAACCTTCAAAAGAACTGTATCATCATCACAATCTATTCTTATTTCTTTAACTATCTGCATATTCCCTGAAGTTTTTCCCTTTATCCAGAGTTCATTCCTTGTACGGCTGTAAAATGTAGCCTTGCCTGTTGAAAGGGTTGTCTCCCAGGCCTCTTGATTCATAAAAGCCAGCATTAATACTTCCCCTGTTTTATAATCCTGGACTATAGCGGGGACAAGGCCTCTGATTTTATTAAAATCGAGTCTGATCATGGGTATAAGCCTCGTTAATTTATAGATTTTCTGATGATGAATTAAAACTTGATTAGATAACTATATTATGTAATAAAGTCAAATTCTTTTTCATATTACCTAAGTTGAACGATTTTTTGCGAAGATATGTGCTGAGATCTTGATGCATAAGGATTTGCAAAAACCGCAGGCATACCCGTGGATACGTCGAGGATTTTTGCGAAGCCTTTATGCGCAAGAGATCGGCGCAGATCAAGTAAAAAATCGCTCAATTTAGGTAATAACAGATTCTTGAAAACTGATTGGATATCTGATAAGGTATTTGTAATATGGTTAAACAAAAAAGCACATCTGAAATATTAAAAAAGCGAGCCAAACGAGAAACAGGAAGATTTATAACAAATATTTTCTTATGGTTTGCCAGACTTATCGTATTAATAATATTATCAAGCTCCATTGCCATCGGCGGGATTTATTTTTACCTCAGCAGAGATCTTCCTAAAATTTCTTCTTTAGCCGATTATCATCCTCCAATTATTACAACTGTTTATTCGGATGACAACAGAAAAATTGCTGAATTTTATAATGAGCGCAGAATTGTTATACCTCTTTCCGAAATGCCGAAAATGCTCATAGACGCTTTTATTGCAGCAGAGGATGCAAGATTTTTTAAGCATAAGGGAATAGATTTTTTAAGTATTATAAGAGCTTATTTTAAAAATATCGAGGCTGGTACCATAGTTCAGGGTGGAAGCACTATTACCCAGCAGGTTACCAAGTCTTTCTTGCTCACACCTGAAAAAAATTACACCCGCAAAATAAAAGAGGTCATTCTTGCATATCGCATAGACAAGAAATTTACCAAAGAAGAAATTCTCTTTCTATATTTGAACCAAATATATATGGGACATGGCGCATATGGCGTGGAAGCTGCTGCAGGAAATTACTTCGGCAAATCCGCTAAAGACCTGAACCTTGCCGAATGCGCTATTTTAGCAGGGCTGCCCCAGGCCCCCAGCAGATATTCACCCTTCAAAAGTCCTGAAAAAGCAAAGCAACGCCAGATATACGTTCTAAACCGCATGATTGCTGAAAGCTATATTACAAATATTCAAGCGACAGAAGCTATAAATACCGAACTGGATATAAAACCCCGGCGCAACTGGTATATTGAAAAGGTCCCCTTTTATACAGAGCATATAAGGCGTTATGTTGAAAAAAAATACGGCCCTGATGCTTTATATAATGATGGCCTCAAGATTTATACTGCTGTTAATATTGAAATGCAGAAGACTGCAAGGAAAGAGATAGAAAGAGGTTTAAAGGCTCTTGACAAACGCCAGGGTTATCGTGGCCCCATTAAACATTTAGCGGAAGAAGAAATCGAAGCTTTTTCAAAAGAACTCCAGGAAGAGCTTGAAGAAAATCCTGTTGAAGAAGGAAAGACAGTTAATGGAGTCGTAATTGAGGTTAATGATACTAACGATACCGCTATTGTTCGTATTGGAAATGCTCAGGGGATAATTAATATTAATAGTATGCGCTGGGCGAGAAAGCCTGATCCCGAAGTCCCCTACTACGAAGCCAGAGTAAAACATCCTGGAGAAGTCCTCGATATCGGCGATGTTATACTGGTAAAAATTAAAAATAAAATAACTGACTCGGATCTATGGGAACTCGAACTGGAACAGGAGCCAAAGGCCCAGGCGGCACTGCTTTCTATTGAGGCTGAAACAGGCCATGTAAAAGTAGTAATTGGAGGAAGAGACTTCAGGAAAAGCCAGTTCAACAGGGCCATTCAATCGAGACGTCAGCCCGGTTCCGCTTTTAAGCCTGTAATCTATGCGGCTGCAATTGACAAAGGATATACCCCTGCCAGTGTTATAATTGATTCTTCGATAGTATTTGAGGATACTGAACATAATTTTACATGGAAACCCAGGAATTACGAAGAAAAATTTCACGGCCCTACCCTTCTGCGCGATGCCATTGTAAAATCTCGTAATGTAGTAACCATCAAAATTTTAAAAGACATTGGTATTGATTACGCAATAGATTATGCCAAAAAACTTGGCATTACTTCAAATCTGAGCAGGGATCTTTCAATAGCTCTGGGGTCTTCCGGCATGTCTCTGTTAGAAATTGTAAAAGCATATTCTGTCTTCGCCAATCTCGGCTACCTCATCGAACCTGTTTTTATAACCCACATAATTGACCGAAACGGCAATGTGCTTGAGGAAGCCGCTATAAAAAGAAAAAAGGTAATAGATCAGAGCACAGCTTATATAATTACCAGCCTGCTTGAAGGAGTGGTAAAACATGGAACAGGCCGGAGGGTACGGGAATTGAACAGACCGGTTGCCGGCAAAACCGGCACAACAAACAATTTACATGATGCCTGGTTTGTGGGGTACACCCCTCGTTATATTACCGGGACATGGGTAGGCTTTGATGATGAAAGCTCCCTTGGTAAAAGTGAAACCGGTTCCAGGGCCGCAAGCCCTATATGGCTTGGTTTCATGAAGTATGTACTTGCTGATAAACCTGTAAGGGTCTTCCATATACCGGAAGGAGTGGTTTTTTCTAAAATCGATGCAGAAACCGGACTGTTACCTATTCCTGAATCTAAGAAGACAATATTTGAATGCTTCAAGGAAGGAACTGTACCAACAGAATATACAACAACGCCCGATTTAATCACTGAACCGGAAAACTTTTTTAAATCAGGGATGTAAGGAAACGGTTTACAGTTTACAGTTGTCGGTTCACAGTTAACTGTAAACGGCCATATGAACTAAAACCTCTTGCTTTTGTGTTTTGATCAACCGTGAACCGTAAACCGCTACCACATCTTCTGCAAGAGAGTGATCAGGTATAATCTCAACTGATTTAATGTTAAATCTTTTTTCAAGAGTTTTTATATTAAAATTCTTTATTCCTCTCATCTTTGAGACACTCCTGGGATGAACTTTTATTCCGACTGAATCACGGCAGTCAATTTCCTCAGACTCGATAATAGACGAGGCCATATCAAGAAATATCTCCGAATGAACAAGATGCCCGAAGGCCGGGTGATAAGGACCTGCCAGAATTGTTGATTCCCTTTCAAAATGCTCGGATGCCTGAATGCCCATACGGATTACCTGTATCTTCTTTTCTCTGAATATCAGATAAATATCTTTCACAAGCGTAATGCATTGTTCAAGAGACAGGGGAGTATATTTTCCTTCTTTATACCATCTGGACAGAATGGTGTTTTTAAGCACCAGGGTAGGATAAATTCTGACGAAATCAGGAGAAAGTGCGGCAATCCTCTTTGCTGAATATAAAGATCCTGCCCCGTTATCACCAGGCAGTCCGATCATCATCTGAAGGCCGATTTCATAATTTCTCTCTTTTAGGATACTGACTGCTTTTTCTGTGTCTGAAGATGTATGCCCCCGTTCAGATAATGAAAGCACCTTATCATCCATGGACTGGACACCGATTTCAACTGTGGCGACAGGGAATTCCTTTAAAATATCCAGTCTTTCGTAATCTATAGTATCAGGACGTGTGGAAAATCTAATGCTGTCAACTCTTCCTTCAATTACAAATTTTGTGGCTTCATGAAGTAAAGACTTTATGAAATCAATTTTGAGTCCAAGAAAATTACCGCCAAAAAATGAGATCTGAACTAAACTTCTGTTCTTCCCTTTATAATTTAGAAACCGATTTATATATAACCCAATCTCTTCAGGAGAAGGTGTTTTTTGTTTTACTCCTGTTATAGCGGACTGGTTGCAGAAAACACATTTATGAGGACACCCTATATTAGGTAAAAAAACCGGAACAATAAAAGGTTTCTCGTAACCACTCATAAATTTTTATCTTTTAGAATTTCAAGAGCTTTTCTGGCGGCATCCTGTTCCGCCATCTTTTTGCTCTTGCCGATTCCTTCTGTTCTTACTTCGCGCACATCCAGTTGGACATTGAAAGTCTTGTCGTGATCCGGACCGCTTTCATGAAGCACTCTGTATTGAGGTATTATCTTATAGCTTTCCTGAACAAGCTCCTGAATCCGGCTCTTATAATCGTGATTGTCCAGCAAAGCACCAATAGAATTCAGCAAATCAGAAAAATGGTTTTCAATCATCTTAAATGCTTCATCAAAACCGCCATCAATATATACAGCGGCTATTACCGCCTCAAAAGTATCAGCTAATATGGAATTCTTTCCGCGGCCATTTGTTTGAATTTCTCCCCTGCCGAGCCTTAAAAAAGAACCCAGATCAATTGCGCGGGCTATAGTTGCGAGCTGAGACTCATTAACAAGGCCTGCGCGCATTCTTGAAAGATCACCCTCATTTAAGTCGGGATAACGCTGCATAAGAATATGCCCCACAACAAGGTTTAATACCGCGTCGCCAAGAAACTCAAAACGCTCATTATCCCTTATGGTTGCATCATCTTGCTCATTAACAAAGGAACTGTGGCTGAGAGCCTCTTCAAGGATAGTTATCTCATTAAATTTATACAGAATTTTTTGTTCAAATTCAGAAAGATTCATTTGTTTCATATTTGATTAGTCATAAGTGCCTAAAATGCCTAAAGTATATTAAAGTGCCTAAAGTTGTGGTACGCCTTCGGCGTGTTGATTGATAACCAAAGCTGCAAGGATTTGCAATCACTCTCTTGCCAGTGCATTGAGGGCGTAAAGGAATCCACCTGCCGGCAGGCGGTTATAAAATGGCAGGATACCTTAACTTTAGGCATTTTAGGCACTTTAGCTCACTTTAGGCACTTGTTTTAAAAGATACCAACTTTTCATATAATATATAAGGTACAAGAAAATCTCCCTTTCCTGATCCCATTTTGATTTCCGGTTTCAAAGAACCGTGGAAGTCAGTACCCCCGGTCATCAATAATCCGTGGCGATTTGCAATATCCTCTAACTTTGAAATATTATCCTGACTATGTTCGGGATAATAAACTTCAATTCCCTTTAGACCCATTGCTTTTAAAGTTATAACAAACTCCTCTATCTCTTCAATATTCCCTGGATTAAGAAGATAGGGATGCGCTATAACAGGGATACCTCCTGCATCAAGTATGACTTCAATTGCCCTGGAGCAGTCAATGCGATATTTATCAACATATGCCGGCTTGCCTTTCCCAAGGTATTTATCAAAGGCCTCTTTAATTGATTCAACATAACCTTTTTTTACCATAAGCCTCGCAATATGCGGCCTCCCCAACTGACCACCGCCAACCTCATTTAATAATTCATCCATTGAAACAGCAACACCCATGCTATTAAGACGATCAATAATTCCAGGATTTCGGTTTTTTCGGGCTTCTTGAAGTGTGGCAAGAGTTTTATTCAAGAGAGGATTATCAATTTTGATAGAATATCCCAGGATGTGTAAACTTCCTGAATATGGAAAAGATGGGGGCGGAGATGCACTTATTTCAACACCGGTTAAAAATTTTAATGAAGGAGGAACGCCAATGCCAAGCGCCTCTTTAGAACCATTTATGGTATCATGATCTGTAATAGCTATTGCAGCTAAATTAAGATCCTGGGCTAAGGCAAGGATTTCGGCTGGAGAAAAAGTTCCGTCAGATGCAGTCGAGTGGATATGAAGATCAATCCCTGCATTATTGTTACAATCCAAGAGCTTTTTCTAAAGCCTCCCCTTTTGTTTTACATTCTATGCATTGGGTAGTAACCGGCCTGGCTTTAAGCCTATTAATAGAAATAGCTTCACCGCATTTATCACAAACACCAAACGTACCGTTTTCAATGCGTTCAAGGGCTTTCTTAATCTTCTTTATAAGCTTGCTTTCTCTATCCCTGATTCTAAGCATAAAATTGCGGTCCGATTCAAGTGAAGCGCGATCTGTTGGATCAGGAAAATTTTCTTTTGGATCAGTCATTCCGGAAACCGTATCATCCGCCTTACTCAAAAGCTCTTCCAAACTATTGGTCAATAGCTCTCTAAAATATTCAACATCTTTCTTTTTCATGATAAACCCTTGAAAATAAAAAATTTAAGCATTTAAAAAAAATGCAATTATCATAATTAAATTTTAAAGTAAAGATTAAAGTTTTATGAATATTTTTAAAACCGTCAAGTTTCTTTAAGAAACTTTTCCATATTCTTTAAGCTGTTGATATTATAAATACTGCAGGAATAATTCTCGGGGAGAATCTTTTTTAATAAACCTGTAAGCACTCTTCCCGGACCGACCTCAGCGAATACTTCCACCTTTTCCTCAATCAGCCTTTGCATCGAGTCATACCATCTGACGGGACTGCATAACTGCCTTGCCATAATAGACTTAATTTCATCAGAATTTTTTCCAAAATCGGCCGTAACATTATGGATAATCGCTCTTTCCGGCGTGTTAAAAGAAACAGTATCAAGAAAATCCCCGAACTCATCCACTGCCCCTTTTATAAGTTCACTATGCCATGCTCCGCTGACTTTTAAAGGTACTGCTCTTGCCCCCTGTAAAACAGCAAGAGACGAAACTTTTTCAACCTGCTCCGGGGCACCGGTTATAACGATCTGATGTTCAGTATTGTGATTTGCAACTGCTACAACGCCGTCACTTTGAACCTCATCAACAAGTCCCTGAACTTTATCAATGGCAAGTCCGATAATTGCATGCATAGCACCTTCCTGCTTTGTCGATTCCCTGTGCATCAGCTCGCCTCTTTTAAATACAAGCTTTAATGTATCCTCTTTTGAAATAACTTCTGATGCACTTAATGCACTATATTCGCCAAGGCTGTGTCCTGCTGAAATATCCGCTCCCCGGCCTTCTTTTTCTAAAGCTGCAAGACATATAAGATTTACAGCAGTTACTGCGGGCTGAAGATTAACCGTCATAGTAAGATCTTCCATAGGGCCTTTGAAGCAGAGTCCCGACAAGTTTGTTTTGGTAATTTCCTCTGCCATATCAAATAGTTGTCTTGCAAAGTCAAATTCCTGATAAAAATCAAGACCCATACCAACTGACTGTGAACCCTGTCCGGGAAAAAGAAATGCTGTTTTCTTCAAAATTAATCCTCCATTTTCAAGTAAAGACACTAAGGCACTAAGATTATAGGTAACTACTCACGTAGTCAGGCTGAAGCTGTTTAGACTGAAGGCTGAAGGAGATCAGAAGAGCACGATTGCCGTACTTTGGCAAAAATATCTGATTCTTGCACCAAACATGGCTTCAAAATGCGCTTTTTCCTAACAGTCTTCAGCCTTCAGCCTATCCACCTGAGTAGTTACGATTATAGTATAATTCTCTCAAAATTCATAATTTAGAGATTGAGAGATTTTTCCTAATCCCTCAATTTATCAATCATCTATTTTAAAAAGTCTCAGGGTCAAATCAACAATCATCAATCATCAATCATATCAGTCATCAAGTTTAAAAAGTTTCCGGGTTAGATCAATATAAGCAAACCTGTCTCCATAGCATCCATTGCTTTTTAAAAAAATAGTCGGATCATGCAAAATTTTATTTATAAGTGAATTCGTCATTCTGTGAATTGCCTGGCAGTCATTATCTGAAAGGTGATTTAAGGACTGCAAGGTCTTGTCAACCTCAGTCCTCGCAATGGTATCTATCTTGTCCCTCAAGGCAACTATTGTAGGAACCGCGCTAAGACCCTCAAACCACTGCTTAAAACTAATTACAGCCTCGTCAACGATCCTTTCCCCTTTGATGGATTCTTTATTTCTATCTTTTATATTTTCCTCAATAACTCCTTTTAAATCATCTATGTCATAAACATATGCATTGTTAAGCCGGTTTATATCAGGATCAATATCACGGGGAACCGCAATGTCTATAAAGAAAATGGGCCTGTTACGCCTGCTGCGCATAACTCCCTTAACCTGACCGCGCACAATAACGAAAGTGGGCGAACCAGTCGAGCTGATTATTATATCCACAACCTTTAAACAATCCGGGATTTCTTCAATACGTATAGCTTTGCCTTTGAATCTGTTGGATAGCTCAACGCCCCTTTCAAACGTTCTGTTTGCAACAAAAATTTCTCCGACCTTGTTCCTGATAAGGTGTTCCACTGCAAGTTCCGCCATTTCGCCGGCACCAACCAGAAGCACCTTTTTCCCTTCAAGATCGCCGAATATTTTTCGCGCAAGCTCAATTGCAGCATAACTTATTGATACAGCATGATCTCCGATACCTGTTTCACTTCTAACACGTTTTGCAACAAAGAAAGTTTTATGCAACAGCCTGTTCAAAATAACGCCGGACGTCTTTTTCAGGATGGTTGCCAGGTATGCATCTTTAATCTGTCCAAGAATCTGCGGTTCTCCAACCATCATTGAATCGAGGCTTGATGCAACCCTGAAAATATGGCGGACAGCCTCCTCGCCATCATGCATATAAAAAGCATCTTCAAATTTAGATATCGGTATTTTTTTGAATTCGGAAATATAAGTTTTTACGGAATTAACAGCATTGACGGTGTTTGAAGTGGTCAGCAGCACCTCAACACGGTTACAGGTTGAAATCAGCATTACTTCGTTAATATCCGGACACTTTTGCAAACCCTCCAGAACAGCGACAGCTTCCTCTTTGGTAAAAGCGAGAAGCTCCCTCAATTCTACTGATGCTGTTTTATGATTTAATCCCAATAAAACTATATCGAGCATTTCTTTAATTATAAAATTTTAGATTTTTAGTAATAGTTCAGCCACAAAGGCGCTAAGACACCAAAACAACAAGGCGTTTGGAAGTTAATTTGGTAAGTTCTAAAAAAGTTCGGGTAAATTATATTTTTGCGACTATTTTCTGGATTCCCGCCTTCGCGGGAATGACAGGCACTTGTACCCAATCGTCATTCCCGCGAAGGCGGGAATCCAGAAGCTATTACCCAAACTTATTGAGAACTTACATTCTTACAATCTGGTAAATTCTCCATGATGTCCCTTTAAAAGAAAATTAACCCCAAAAAAAGTAAACAGGAGTACAGCCAACCCCACAATAGCCATAATCGCTGCTTTCCTTCCGCGCCAGCCTGCAGTAAGGCGCTCATGAAGTAAAGCAGCATACAAAAGCCATGTTATGCCGGACCAGACCTCTTTTGGATCCCAGCTCCAGAACTTCCCCCAAACCATTTGAGCATAAACCAGACCTGTTGCGAGACCTATGGTCAACATGGTAAAACCCACAACTATGCAGTTATATCCCGCAGTATCAAGCAGCTCCAGCGAAGGCAGGCGTCTGAAAAAAAAACCATGTTTCTTGGCCTTAATAGCGTGCTCCTGGGCAAGATACATAAAACCCAATCCTCCCGCCAGCACAAAAGACGCCTCACCGATAAATATTGAAGCTATATGAAAAATAAGCCAGAAATTATTAACAATATTTTTAACCTGAACAGGCTCAGAGGATACCTGAGAAGCAAATATCATAACAATGGCTGCAAGGGGTGCAGCATATATGCCCAAGATTCTAAGGTTGAACTTATATTGAAATATTATAAAAACACAGGCTATCGACCATCCGACAATAATAAGGGTTTCATGGAGATTATGAACAGGAATCAGCCCGGATTTAAAAAAACCATAAAAAATAGCCGCTGAATTACACAAAAAACCAGCTATCATCAAGAAGTATCCAGCTCTATTTAAATAATTTTTCTGCAAGAAAAGATAAGCAAAGTATCCCGCCGTACTCATCAAGTAGAAAAAAATGGTAAATATAATCACGATCTCCATTGATTACACCTTAAGCCTCTTTAATAGTTCACAAGCAACAATTTTTTAATGAATTATACCTCGGAAGGTCATAAATTGCGTTTTTTCGGTGAGTAGGGGCACGATGCATCGTGCCCCTACCATCTGCCTGAGCAACACAGCTATTGATGTTCAGGGCCAGCGAAAAATCGTAAGTTGTGGCCTGTCGAGGTATATGCAACGACTTGCATTTATGCTTTGAGCAACCGTGAACCGTGAACCGTTACTTTAACTGTCTGCCTTCATTAATTCTTCAAACCTGTATCCCTGGCCAAAAATCTCAAGAAGAAGGGAATTTATTCTTTCCTCATCATGGTTCCTGACCATATCAACAAGTCCTCTATTTATAAGCTGTTCAAAAAGGTGCTTATGCGCTTCCGGTTCGTGTTTTTCACTTAACGCCTTTTTGCGTATAGCTCCCATTAACTGTAAAAACTCGTCATATTCCTCTCCGAATTCTTTTTCAAGGTCTTGACGCATTTTTTTTGCAAAAGCCGGGCTTTTACCTGAAGTGGAAATAGCAATTACAAGATTACCTCTGTTTACAATAGAAGGAAGAACAAAATTGCAGGCCTCGGGTCGGTCAGCTATGTTGCATAATTTATTTTGGTGTTCTGCATCCTTATTTATCTGCCGGTTTAATTCCTCGTTGTCGGTAGCTCCGATAACGAGAAACATACCGTCAATATCAGAGGACTCATAAGGCCTTCTCTTCAACTCTATCATCTTTTTTTCTGCAAGCTCAAGCAGCTCTTCAGCAACATCAGAACTTACAACTGTAACAACAGCCCCGCATTCCACAAGTGTCATAACCTTCCTTGTGCCCACTGAGCCGCCACCGACCACTAAACATTTACGATTCTGTATGTCAAGATTAACCGGATAATATCTCATGTAATATTAATACTCCCCAAAGGCACCCTGTTTTGAGTGCCTAAAATGCCTAAAGTGAGCTAAAGTGCCTAAAGTTGTTGTACGCCTTCGGCGTGCTGATTGATAACCAAAGCCAGAAGGATTTTCGATCACTCTCTTGCCAGTATGTTGAGGGCCCAGTATGTTGAGGGCATAGAGAAACACAGTCTCTACGAGCCGGAGGCAGGCAGGTATAAAATGGCGGGATTCCTTAACTTTAGGCATTTTAGGCACTTTAGCTCACTTTAGGCACTCTTAAATCAACTCTCATAAAATCCTCAGCAAGTATAAGTTCACCACCATAAGTCTTACGACATTGTTTTTCAATATCTACTTCATCGCATTCAGGATAAAAATGTATTAACATCAATTTCCGAACATTTGCCATTGTTGCTATTTTACCTGCAAGAGACGGTGTTAAATGGCCATTTGCCTTTAATTCATCCGGAAGAGCTGATTCACAGATCAACAAATCAGCTTCATTTGCCAGAGTAACAAGATTATTACTGAAATCCGTATCACCTGAATACACAACCGATATTCCGTTCCGGCTCGTAACCCTGTATGCCAGGCTCTCATCGTTATGTTCAACTGGAATTGATTCAATAGTAAAATCATCAAATTTTATAATGTCATAATTTTTATTATCAAGTTCAACAATATTTATCAAACCCGGCTCAAGTTCAACCCAGTTGCCATATACCATTTTCAGCCTGTTATAAAACTCTGAAAAACCCTTGCCGGCTATAAATGTTATGGGAGTTTGCCTTTGTTCTTTACCGGAATATTTAGAGGAAAATAAAAATGAAACCAGTTCCCCAGTATGATCCGGATGGAAATGACTGAAAAAAATAAATGAAATATCAAAGATTTTAGTATCAACTTCAAGAAGCCTTCTCATTGTGCCGGGGCCTAAATCAAAAACAAGCTTTTTCCCGCCTGTTTCAATTAATGCAGAGCAAGAACTCCTTTTGAGCGATGGTACACATGTGCCTGAACCAAGTATAGTCACAGAAAGTTCAGGACTGGAGTGGTTAAAATTTGCCATCATCGTACATCCCGTTTTTATTCCGCTGAATCACCCTGCAAAAAAATTTCGGATTTCGAATTGCCATCTATTTTTTCAACCGTGAACCGATAACTGTAAACCGTGAACGGTTATCATTATCTTCCACTCTCTTGTTTATCTTGTTTATAATCCAGGTTAAAAGCTTATCATCATCCTTATAGTCAACCAGGTCCTTTATATTGGCGACTGAAATTTCAGAACGAGCTATACTTTTATGACCTCCTGCAGATCCGACACGACCAAAACTCAGCCTTGCCACATTACCGGCATTTCTGCGAAGACCGTCATTTCTAAAAATAATAATCAGCTTCTTTGCATAAATACCGGAAACAATACTCCAGTTTATCGAATCTATTCTCATGAAAAAATCAGCTATAAGTACACATATATCCGGGTTCACCACAGAACCGAGATGAACATATATTTTGTTTTTTCGCCTGCGCATGTTCTGAATGGAACTTCTGAAATATTTCAAAAATTCGAGTTTAAGGTCTGCCTGCTCAATCCTCCGGGCCAGTTGAATATTGATATGGCGGAAAAGAAATTGAAATGCCCGGATATCTTCAATTAAAGTCTGCCTTTCAAAATTGCTTGTATCTGTCTTAATTGCATAAAATAGACCTGTTGCCAGTTTAGCGGCTGGTTTAATTTTGGCCGCTCTTAAATATTCGGTCATGATGGTAGCTGTAGCACCATATTTAGGTCGGATATCAATAAAAGATCCTTTCACATCCGTCTCAGGATGATGATCTATAATGACATCAAAGTTAAACCTGGCAAATACTTCATGATGATCCGGCTGTGAATCGACCATTATAAAACGATTAAAGCTTCCCTCATCTATTTCATCAATATGAACCAGGCTGACGTCCAAAAGCCTGATCATTGCCAGATTATCAGGACGTTTGATTATATTGATATTGGATATGCTTATATTTGCAACCCTGCGCCATAACAATCTTTTAACGGCCATTGCACTTGAAATAGAATCAGGATCAGCGTCAATAACGATCAGAATATGATCTTCGCCCAAAAATAGATCATAAAAGCGGCGCAACCTTTCAGACACGGAAAGAGCCATATGAGCACCTCGCAAATTTCCCCTGCCATGAATCCCTTTTCTCCAGGGTATCTTTTATAAGAGCAAGTGTTTCCATTTTATTAAGTGACCATGAGGGCGCCACCAGCTCTTCATAATGTGGGTCACCGGTAAGACGCTGAATTACCATATTCCCGGGCATCAGTTCTAAAAAATCACACACAAGATTTACATATTCCTGCTGTTCAAGGCATCTGTAATCGCCGGCATTATAAAGTTTTTCAAGCTTAGTTCCTTTAACAACGTAAAGAAGATGCAGTTTGATGCCATCTATCCCCATACCCGCTATAGTTTTTGCCGTCTCAAGCATTTGCTTTTTATTTTCATTCGGGAGCCCCAGTATAACATGCGCACAAATTTTTATGTCTGTAGTCCTGGTAACATCGATAATATCTTTGAAACATTTAAAATCATGGCCCCTGTTTATAAAGGCAAGTGTTTCATCATGAACAGACTGGATACCATATTCTATCCAGATTAGATAATTTTTCTCATAGCTCTGCAAAAGTTCCAGAACCGGCTTGTCCACACAGTCGGGTCTTGTACCGATAGACAGTCCAACAACATCATCTACTGCAAGAGCTTCATCATAGAGGCTTTTTAGCTTGTCAAATGGAGCATATGTATTAGAAAAAGACTGGAAATAAGCAATGAATTTTTTTGCCTTATACCGTTTAGAAAGCGCTTTTTTACCTTTAATTAACTGATCTTTTATTGAAAGCCCTTTTGCATAAGCGCCCGTTCCCGACCCCTTTGAATTACAGTATATGCATCCGCCTGTTGAAATCGTACCATCCCTGTTCGGGCATGAAAGCCCTGCGTCAATGGTAATTTTCTGGACTCTGCATCCGAATATATTCCTGTAATATGTGTTTAAATCAAAATATCTATTATTCATGTCAATAACTACCATAATCACCGATTTCCGGGTAGTCCATACAAAACAGTGCGGGTTAGGGATACTGCCCTCTATCACTTTGCAACCACATGATTTTTTGTCATTCGCTGCCGGGAGGCATGATAGTTCAGATTGATAATGCTGTTATCATATAAGCGAAGCTTGTTGGCTTATTTTACAAAGACTTTTTTGAAGATGCAAAAGATGAATCTGAAGCTATTTATAGCTCTTCCGGAGATTTCTTAACGCTATAATCGGTGTTCAGGTGTTCATGAGATAAAATCCCAATTCCTTATCATACCACTGTGGATCTGTAAAGCAACAGCCGATAAGCCGATCGTGGACAGATTTAACTTCAACTTGTTTGCGAATGACAGCTTTATTCGTATCATCAAGCGTGAAAGTCACTTTCAGCATATCGCCGATTTTAATATCACAGACAGACGGCATTGAAAAATAAATACCCTTCCGTGAAACATTGTTAACAAAAATTTCATACTGGGAACTGTCTCCCAAAAAGGTAAAATGGCCTCTCAGCTTTGTTTTTTTTCGATAATATTGTCTGAACTCTAATGTACAGAAAAATGACTCCCCACATTTACAGCGGCTCCTCAATGTCTTGTTGAGATTTCTAAATTTCGTCACATCAAATTGTTTTGAGTGGCCGCAAACAGGGCAAATCACAGTGGCTCGATTGTTATTATCAACAAAGATTTTGATCTTCTTTTTTTCCTGTGCATCTTCCATCGTAAGCCTCTTATAAATAAGTTGTTTCGGAAAGGTATTCGATACTGATTTCCAAAGTAGGTGCATAGATTTGGGCCAGATTTGTTCAATCCTAAATCACAGAAATTAATAGCATACAAGCTATTTTGATATTCCTTTTTTCCAGCAATTTACGGTAAGATTTCAATAAATACAATAGAAAAGAACCTGCGGATGTGCCCTCTAATAATAAATACAACAAATTAGGTGTAATTGAATTTGATATTTTTTGAGAATTGGTTTAGAAAGGTATTCTTTACGGATAATCCTTCTAATTGGGGTTAAGTCTGGGAACTCAATCCAATAATGGATTACTCGTGAACATTCAATTTAGGTGAAAGAATCGCTATTTTCGAATGACGTTCATATTAGCCAAGGTGGAGAAAATTAATGGATTTAGCAGAAAAAAACAAGAATAATGTTACGAAAGCTGGTTTAAGCAGCCGCAAAATTGGCGAAATTTTAATTGAAGAAGGACTCATCAGCATTGATCAGTTTCAAAACGCGTTAAAATATCAAAAGAAACTCAAAAAACACATGCCCATAGGTCAAATATTGGTAAATCAGAAGGCCATTACGCAAAAAATGCTCAGCTTTGTTTTGGATCGTTTTAAAAAGCGAATCCGCCTTGGAGACTTGTTGATACAATCAGGTGTTCTTACCAAACAACAGCTTGAGGTTGCTCTGAAGCATCAAAAAAAAATGGGCGTCCGCCTTGGAGATGCGCTTGTAGAACTAAATTTTATTACTGAACATGTCATGAAACAAACACTATGCACACAGTTGAATGTCCCATTTCTCGATTTTGCAAATATTACGCTCAAACCGGAAGTTTCAAAACTCATCAACAAAAACTATGCTTTAAAGCATGGGGTTGTTCCGATTGCAACGATTGGACAGACTATGACATTGCTCATGGATGATCCCACCAAGACCGAATTGATTGAAGAACTTCAGCAAATTACAGGGTATGACATTAATATTGTTACATCAACCAAAGCTGATGTTATGGATGCCTTTGCCGAGCTATACGAGGAAATAAAACAGTCGGAAACAAGTAGCGGAATTGAGCTTATTAATCAAGATAGTGAAGAAGCTAATACGGAACCAAAGTATATTGATGCCCAACGAAGGAAAAAAGCTGACTACATTGCGCAACGGCTATTGGCTATTGCCTTAAAAAATTCTGCTTCTGATATTCATCTGGATGTCGGAAGTCACGGAATTGTGCCACGCTTCAGGATTGATGGTGTGCTTCATGAAATCAGTTTAGGGTCCATACAAAGAGATCTCAATAGATTCCGAAAAGAGGTGGTGTCACGCATTAAAATTATAGGAAATTTGGACATCACGGAAAAGCGGCGTCCCCAGGATGGACGATTTCGTGTGGTGACTATAAAAAACGAGCAGAAGGTCAACGTTGATTTTCGTATATCCATCGTACCTGGGTATTACGGAGAAAATATCGTTATTAGAATTTTGGACCCACAAAATGCCCCAACATCAATTGACAAACTTGGTTTCTCTAAATTGCTTAGGGATAAACTACACAAAATAGTATCAAGACCGACAGGAATCCTTCTTGTTACCGGTCCCACAGGTTCCGGGAAAAGTACTACATTGTATGGCGCTCTCATGGAAGTATACAAACCGGGGATCAAAATTTTAACGACCGAGGATCCTATTGAATATGTTTATGATAAAATTACCCAGTGTGAGGTCAATGATAAAATTGGGAATACCTTTGCAAGATATATTAAAGCGTTTTTGAGACAGGACCCTGATGTAATCATGGTCGGCGAAATCAGGGACTCTGAAACAGCAGATATGGTTTTTAAGGCAGCTCAAACAGGTCACCTGGTTTTGACCACCCTGCATACCAATGATGCCATCAGTTCGATCACACGATTGACAGGACTTGATGTTGATCCCAGTCTTATTACTTCTTGTCTCACAGGCGTTCTTGCCCAACGCCTTGTCCGGCGCAATTGCCAGCACTGTAAGGCTGAATATGTGCCATCTAATGAAGTGCTTAAAGAGTTTTTCAACGATTCTCCTGATATCATCTGGTTTAAAGGACAGGGGTGTTCAAAGTGCAATTACACTGGTTACAGCGGGAGGATTGTAATAGCAGAACTATGGACACCAAACCAGGAAGATGCTGTCCTTATAAATAAAGGGGGCAGTATTGATAGTCTTCGAAAAACATCATATAAGAGTTCTATCCTTATGGCAGACGAAGCTATGCAAAAGCTCAACAATGGCGAAACAACTCTTGAAGAATTGCTTCGAACGCTTCCGTTTTCCAGCATTTACGACTTTCGTCATATTGATAAGGAACGGCAAAAAAACCATACGTATTGAATGGCAATAGTCAATAAAAAATACGATATCATTGTTATAGGTGCCGGTCATGCAGGATGCGAAGCTGCGCTCTCATCAGCTCGAATGGGTTGCAGTGTTCTTCTTGTTGCCATAGATCTGGATAAGATCGCGGCAATGCCATGCAGTCCATCAATAGGCGGTATAGCCAAAGGACAACTGGTAAAAGAAATTGATGCGCTGGGCGGCGAGATGGCAAAAATTACAGATAAAACAGCGATACAATACAGAACGCTGAATACAAAAAAGGGTCCCGCAGTCCATTCATCCAGAACTCAAAACGACAAAATTCGTTACCATATGGCCATGAAGGCTGTAATAGAAAAACAGCCGAATCTGGACCTCAAGCAGGCTATGATCGAACGTCTTGTTATAGAAAATGGCAGCATCGCAGGGGTAGAAGATAATACAGGATTCGGTTATCCGGCCAGAGCAGTAGTCCTTGCTACAGGAACATTTTTAAGCGGTCTTGTCCACATAGGATTTAATTCATTTAAGTCCGGAAGGGCTGGTGAGTTTGCTTCTTATGGGTTACCTGAATATCTTAAACAACTGGGTTTTCAGCTCGGCAGGCTAAAGACCGGCACACCTCCAAGGCTAAAAAAATCAAGTATCGATTTTTCAAAGTTCAACAAACAAGACGTTGACCATGATCCTGCACCGATATCTTTTTTTACCAAAAAGATTACCATGCCGCAAATTCCAAGCTATCTGGGCTATACCAATAAGAAAAGCCATATGTTAATAAAAGACAACCTTAAATTTTCTCCACTGTATAGCGGAATTATAAAAGGTATTCCCGCCAGATACTGCCCCTCATTTGAAGATAAAATCGTAAGGTTTCCCGATAAAGAAAGGCATCAGGTTATTCTGGAACCGGAAGGACTCGATACAGACGAAATTTATGCCAGCGGTCTTGGAAACAGTCTTCCAATGGAAATTCAGATTCAGTTTGTCAGATCGGTTGAAGGGCTGGAAGAAGCTGAAATCATGAGACCTGCATATGCTATTGAATATGACTATATAAATCCTGTTCAGATTAAACCTACCCTTGAAACAAAATTGATTTCAGGGCTGTTTACTGCCGGCCAGATAAACGGGACTTCAGGTTATGAAGAAGCTGCTGCTCAGGGACTATGGGCAGGAATTAATGCTGCATGTAAAGTTCAGGCAAGACCTGCTTTTATCCTGGACAGGTCACAGGCATACATGGCCGTCATGATAGATGACCTTATAACTAAAGGTACACTGGAACCATACCGGATGTTTACATCAAGAGCGGAATACAGGCTTATGCTGCGTGAGGACAATGCAGATCTGAGGCTGATGGAAATAGGACATTCACTCGGTCTTATTGACAATGATGCCTTAAAAGATGTTAAAGAAAGACAAAAAATGATAACCAAAGAAATAAATAGAATAAAAGGAACGATAATTAAACCGTCGGAAGAAACAAACAACTATTTGCTTAGTTGCGGGACAAAACCCATAACCAATGGAATATATCTTGATCAAATTCTTAAGAGATCTGAAATTGATTATCAAACCATAGAAGCACTGGCTAAAAGCCCTGACAATATAAACAAAAAGGTTGCACAACAGGTAGAAATAGAAATAAAATATGAGGGTTATATAAAAAAGCAGCTTCGAGAGATAGAAAAGTTTAAAAACCTGGAGAGGATGAAAATCCCGAAAGATTTAGACTTTACAAAGGTTCATGGTCTTTCAAATGAGCTTAAGAAAAAGCTTTCTTCCATAAGGCCGAATTCACTGGGGCAGGCATCCCGTATAGAAGGCATCACTCCTTCCGCACTTTCCGTACTTATGGTTGCCATCAAAGCCTTTAGTGGAAGGCTGAAGGCTGAAGGCTGAAGCTTCCTGCCATCCTTCAGTCTTCAACCTTCAGCCTATTCACCTGAGTAGTTACAATGAGGAAATATTAAAATGTCCGAAACGGATTATTATAAAATACTTGGTGTAAACAAAAATGCTGACGAAGCTGAAATTAAGAAGGCATATCGAAAGCTTGCCATGAAGTACCATCCCGACCATGCCGGGGGTGATAAAGATGCTGAAGCTAAATTTAAACAAATAAGTGAAGCTTACGCTGTCTTAAACGATAAGGAAAAACGCAAACAATATGACACATTCGGCTCAACTGGATTCCGTCAGAGGTATTCGCAGGAAGACATCTTCAGGGGATTTGACTTTACCGATATTTTGAAAGAATTCGGGTTTGGAAATAAAAGTTTTTCCACCAGCCGGGGTAGAGATGGTATAAGATTTTCATTTGGTGGTGAAACCCCGTTTTGCAATCAAAGGCAGCGTCAGACAAGGATCAAGGGATCAGATTTTGTATATGAATTACCTTTGACTCTCCAGGAAGTAGCAACCGGAACAAGCAAAACCGTACAATTTAAACGTGCGGGACATACTGAAAAAATAACAGTCAAAATACCAAAAGGCATGGTAACCGGCAAAAAACTGCGCCTTGCCGGAAAGGGTGAGCCAGGTCCATATGGTGGACCTCCGGGAGATCTTTATATTCTTTCCAAGGTTTATGATGATCCGGCATTCACAGTTAAAGGATACGATCTTTATACAAACGCAGAGATAAAAATGAGCGAGGCTATCCTTGGAACAAGCATATCTGTTCCAACCATTGCTTACAAAAAATTAAGCGTTAAAATACCTCCAGGCACAAAACACAAGACCATGATGCGTCTTTCAGGCCACGGGCTCCCTTATATGAAGGGCAAGGGAAAAGGCGATCTTTATGTGCTTGTTAATGTAACTGTGCCGAAAAAGCTTACTGCAAAGCAAAAAAAGCTGATTGAAGAATTGGCTGAAACCGGACTGTAACAAAGCAAATTTAGGAACGGGGACGAAATAACTTCCCCAAGTAGGCGCATAGATTTGGGGAAGTTATTTCGTCCCCGTTCCTTATTGACAAGACAGCTCTTTCAATGTATTCAAATAGTCAAATTACCACCCCCAGAGGAGGTAGTTTGTTTACATTAGTTATTAAAGGTACCTTGGCACGCTGCTAAGTGCCTAAAATGCCTAAAGTGAGCTAAAGTGCCTAAAGTTAAGGTGTCGCTTCGCTCCATTAATTCATAGATTTTAGATCCCTTTAGGTACTTCATACTTTATTAGCGTAGTTTGTTTTTTTGCCGGGGTTAAAATTAGCTGCGCCGAAGGCGTACCATAACTTTAGGCACTTTAATATACTTTAGCTCACTTTAGGCACTTGTAACTTAATCGCAACATATAGTGTGTGTTTAATTTAATGAGCGCAAGAAAAAAATAGTGAAACGTAAGTAGGAAAAAATATTATGGCTGACTTAATTCCCTTACTTAATAAAGATGATATTGAAAAGATGGTTGCTGATGTTGCGCAAAAAATATCAGATGACTATAAAGACAGCGAACTTGTTCTTATTGGGGTTTTAAAAGGTGCATTTGTATTTATGGCCGATCTAATGCGAAAAATCACTATTCCGGTTAAAATCGATTTTGTCGGTATTTCCAGCTATGGTTCAAATACTGTTTCATCTGGAAAAATAAATTTAACAAGGGATATTGAAATCAATATTAAAAATAAAGACGTTCTAATTATTGAGGATATAGTTGATACTGGTTTAACTTTAAAATATCTCATCAATTATCTAAAATCTTTTGATCCAAAGAGTGTCAAAATTTGCGCCCTGCTTGATAAACATGAACGCCGTGAGACGGAGATAGAGGTTGCTTATCCGTGCCACAGGTTAGAAGAAGGCTTTATTGTAGGTTATGGGATTGATTATGCCGAAGATTACAGGAATCTCCCTGCAATCTATCACTTAAAGCAGTGAGAACTCGTTATGATTATTACATGTAATAAATGTGATACACGTTTCAACATAGATGAAAGCCTTCTGAAACAGACTGGTTCAAAAGTCAGATGTTCAAAATGTAAAAATGTTTTTTTAGCATACCCTTCTTCACCCTCTGAGGAATTAGACAAGTCAGGTGAAGTCGAGACGGAAGTTGAAGCCGTGATTACTGATGAAAAAACAGAAACGGGCGTACAGCACAAGGCTGAAGAAGAATCAGAAGGTATTGAGCTTGTGACGGATGAGGCTTTTGAAGAAAATACCAAAGTCGAAGAGAAGCCTGAAGAAGCCGGCCTTGAACTTGAGCTTGAGCTGGAGCCCGATATTGATGAAACACAGGCTGAAACCGAAGCTGGATTAGAGCTTGAATCAGGTGATAAAACAGACAGCGAAATAAGTGCAAAAGAGGAGCCGGAAGAGATTGAGCCGGAAGAGATTGAGATAGCCAAAGAGACTGAAACAAAAATTGAAGAAAGTAAACAGGAAGATATAGATCAAGATAAAACCCCTGGGGAAGATACTGCTGAAAAAATAGAGGAGAAAGAAGAATCTTCAAAAACATTTAATATGGGGATCACTCCTGATGAACAAGAGGCTGAAAAAGCGATAGAACCCATTGATAAGGCAGAAAATGGCGCATTAACTGAAAAAAGTGAGCCGCCAAAGGTTGTTGCAAATAAAAGGATAAGCATGCCGGTCCTTTTATTGTTGCTTGCAGCACTCTTAATTGGTGGCGCCTACGGTACATATAAGCTGCTCGACAGCGTAGGAATAAATATCCCCTTTGTCAGTGACTTCTTAAAGCCTGAAGTTCAGGATGCCGGAAATCTTAAAATTCACACTTCTGATATAATCAATAAATTTGTAGAAAACTCAAAGGTCGGACAACTCCTTGTAATTACAGGCAAAGTAAAAAATGGATATTCCGATGCCCGCAGTTATATAAGCATAACCGGCAAACTCTATACAAAGGGAAAGATACTTTTAAAAACAAAAACAGTTTACTGCGGCACGATACTGTCGGAACTTGAGCTTCAGAATATGGATCTTGACGCTATAAACAACAGGCTTTCGAACCGCTTCGGCGATAATAAATCTAATATTAAGGTTAAAGCCGACGCAATCATACCGTTTATGGTAGTATTTGCCGATCTTCCGGAAAATCTGGATGAATTTACGATTGAAGTAGCCGGATCTTTTCCATTATAGGAGTTAAGTTCACCACGGATTTTCACGGAGCTTCACTGAAAATTGTAAACAATTAGTAACGTATACCTCGGAAGGTTGCAAATTGCGTTTTTTTCGGTGAGCCATTGGTGTTCATGGCCAGCGAAAAACCGCAATTTGTGGCCTTTCGAGGTATAACTACTCAGGTTGGTTAGGCTGAAGACTGAAGACTTTTAGGGAAAAGACTCCCAGAAGCCAATATTTTCTTAAAGCGACCGGAAATTTTGTCCTAAACATAGAGAATAAATTTGTTTCCTTCAGCCTTCAGTCTAAACACCTGAGTAG
>JAIVWD010000002.1:27421-49413 GCA_049190315.1 Deltaproteobacteria bacterium
GTCGAGACTTTTCGCAAGTCCTTGATGCGCAAGAAATTGGTGCAAGTCGAGTAAAAAATCGCTCAATTTAGGTTTAAACATAGAGAATAACGCTCAGGAATCATTTGTTTCCTTCAGCCTATAGCCTTCAGTCTAAACACCTGAGTAGTTACCAAGCAACTCGCTTGAGAGTGGGGCTATTGATAATTCAGTGTAATTCCGTGAAAATCCGTGGTAAACTTTTAAAAGTTGTTTTCGACTTGACTTAAGGCAGTTGAGTTGTTAGAGAAGCCGTTGTCAAAATTTCAAATTCAAAATGGCGATGTAGCTCAGTCGGTTAGAGCATACGGCTCATATCCGTAGTGTCCGGGGTTCAACTCCCTGCATCGCCACCAGCTTTATTTTTTTTGCAAGCCCTTAATTTGAAGTAAGGCCTCTCTGGTAGAATTCAGAGAGGCCTTTTGTTTTATTGCTTGTGAAAATATATCATAAATTATATAACTACTCAGGTGATTAGGCTGAAGGTGGAAGGTTGGCAGGAAGCTTCAGCCTTCGGACTTCAGCCTATCCACCTGAGTTGTTACGTATTATATTTATTTGAACTGCGATCTGCCATGTTAACCGGTTTTGAAAAAATTGTTGAAGAACGCATCCGGCAAGCTCAGAAAAAAGGCGAATTTGATAATCTGCCCGGCTCCGGCAAGCCTCTTGAATTTGAAGACGAAAGTTATATAATGGGAGAACTCCGTCTCGCCTATAAGATATTGAAAAATGCGGATTGTATCCCACCGGAAATAGAATTAAAAAAAGAAATAAATCGCATGGAAGATCTATTATTCAAAATGGATGACACTGCTGAAAAATATCGCGCAATAAAAAAATTAAATTTCTTGGTAATGAAGTTGAATTCACTTCGAAACACATCAATAACATATGAAATACCTCAGCGATATATGTCAGACGTAATAGAACGTATCGGTTAAAACGTTAAATAACTTTTATCTATTAGGTCTTATTATTACTTATGTTTTTTAAGAAAAAGAAAAAAAATGACGACGGCATCTTTAAAGGAGTTATGATAGCCTGCTTTATTGTTATATTCCATGTTCTTTTAATTGCAGGTGTAGGTCTATTGGTAATTTTTTTCCAGGGCATTATCAATTATATGCCATGGATACTTCTTGGAGGTTCAGCCCTTATCATTGCTTCTGTTTACCTCTTTTACAGGCGCATTAAAAAACAAGGAATGACTCTTCGCGAAACTCTCAATTCTCCTATGTTTCAAGGCAGAACAGTCGAGGTAAGCTTATTGGGAGGCCTGGCATCTGTTAAGGTCGGCGACGGGTCCGGTGGCGCACCGGCACTGGGAAATAATTCATCAACTCAATATCTGCAATTAGAAGACCCTGCTTCCATCCGTCTGAAAGAACTCACCGAACTTGCTAATTTACTTGAAAAGAATCTTATTACACTTGATGAATTCAATGCATTCAAACAGCAAATCCTAAAGACTTCAGGAAGCACCGATTTGAAACTCGTTAAATCCATATAAAATACAGGGTTCAGGGTTCAGGGTTCAGGGTTAGAGAGCGATGAAATCGAATCTCTCTTTTGCATCAGTTTAACCTTGAACGTGAACAATTACGAAATATGATGATATCAATGCAACCTTGAACCGTGAACTGTGAACCGTGAACCGTTATTTATTTATATTATGAAAAAGCTAACAATTGCCCTTCTATCCGGCGGCGCATCTTCTGAACGAGAGGTCTCTCTGAAAAGCGGCGACCAGGTCTATGAAGCGCTTGACAAGGAAAAATACAAAGTCATCCGTTATGATCCTAAAACAGAAATAAACCGTCTGGTTGCAGATGCACCTGAGATTGATGCCGGCCTTATTATACTTCACGGACCTTTCGGAGAAGACGGGACGGTACAGGGACTTCTTGATCTGCTTGGCATTCCATATCAGGGAACCGGAGTGCTTGGCAGTGCTCTTGCAATGAACAAAATTGCTGCAAAAAAGCTTTATGAAAAAGCCGGGCTGCCTGTACCGCCTTATATTGCAATTAATCGTGGTGAAGAAATTGATCCTGAAAAAATTGTTGATCAGCTTGGACTGCCCCTGGTAGTTAAGCCGGTTCAAGGCGGTTCAAGTATCGGCATGTCTATTGTAAAATCAACAGAAGCCCTGAAACATGCCGTTGATATTGCTTTTGAACAAGATAATTCGATCCTGATAGAAACATATATTAAAGGCATAGAAATTACGGGAAGCGTTATAGGTAACGAAAAACTGCAAGCCCTTCCTGTTGTTGAAATTATTCCCGGCAAAGGGCATGAGTTCTTTGACTACGAAGCAAAATATACCGCTGGTTTAACCCGGGAAACTTGCCCCGCCCGCATTAATGAAGATCTTACGAAAAAAGCCCAGGAATATGCGAAGACTGCCCATTCGGCTCTATTCTGTAAAGGCTATAGTAGAACTGATATGATTCTAAAAAATAACGATATATACGTACTTGAAACCAATACAATTCCCGGCATGACTCCAACAAGTCTTTTACCTCTTGCTGCAGCAACCGCCGGTATTTCCTTTAGCGAACTTCTTGATACACTGATTGAACTAATACCTCGAAAAGCCACAACTTGCGATTTTTCGCCGGCACTGAACACCAATAGCTGCGTTGCTCAGGTTTGAAATAGCTTGCTATTCCGCGCCTTCGCGCCTTGCTCTTGATGCTCATTGCTCACCGAAAAAACCGCAATTTATGACCTTCCGAGGTATAGCATTTCCGAACACAGGAACAGCGGGTAATTCATGATCATAAAAGGCAACAGAGAATTAAAAAATCATTATCATGAACTCTGCTCAGGAGATATATTCATAGGAACAATATCCTCAAGGCATATGAAATCATTTATGCTGATTGATCTTCTTGAACGGAATATAAACTGCCTGCCGTCTCCGCTCTCACAAATTCTAAATAGTTCCAAAGCTGCACAGGCTTTAATTTTAAGAGACTGGATGCTTCCGCATACATACGTTATTACAAAGCGGACAGAATTGATTGCAACCATAAATACATACAATAAAAACAGCATCGGCTCGGTAGTGACCAAAGAAGAGCACATGCACTGCGGATATGGTGTGAAAAAATGGGATACCATTGAAACCCTCTATAGCTTTATATCCCAGTCGGAATCTTCTTACCCTTTTGTAGTCCAGCCTTTTATAGAAAATTTTACCGATATAAGGGTAATTACTGTGGGAGATTATACTGAGGCATATACCAGGTATAATCCTGATAACTTCAGAATGAATATCGCAGCCGGCGGAAAAAGTCATCCGCACATGCTGAAAAAGGAAGAAAAAGACTTCTGCTATGATATTTTGAAACGCAGCAGATTCCCCTTTGCTCATATTGATCTGATGATCACACAAAATGGCAGCCATTACCTTACGGAAATAGCCTTAAACGGCGGCATTAAGGGAGCAAATATAAGCAGAGAAGAACTTGACAAGAAAAAACAGGATCTTCTTGAAAGACTGGCAGAAAAGCTCGAGAAAAATTGAAAAGAAGTAAAAGTTATGCCACTAAGGCACAAAGGCGCAAAGAAGAGATATGACTGATAAATTGGGGAATTGCGAATTTAGGAATTGAGGAATTAAAAGTGAAAACATCCTTCAATTCGGAATTCCTAAATCTCTAAATTCCCAAATTATGAATTTTAAGAGAATTATATTATAATCTTGGTGTCTTAGTGCCTTTGTGGCTGAACTATTACGCCATGAGTATATTCCGCAGGTAAGGAGAAAATAATAATGGAAGATTGGGAACCCAGAATAGTCGGTTTCTTGTGCAACTGGTGCAGCTATGGAGCAGCCGACCTTGCAGGTATCAGCCGTATGCAGTATCCGCCGAATGTCAGGGTAATAAGGATTCCATGCGCCGGCAGGATGAGCCCAAAGTTTATTCTGGCAGCATTCATGAAAGGTGCGGACGGGGTCTGGGTATCAGGATGTCATCCAGGAGACTGCCATTATCTGGAAGGTAATTATTATGCCCGCCGGAAGTTCGCTCTTTTTAAAAATCTTATAGAATATATGGGAATCGAGCCGGGCCGTCTCCATTTCTCATGGATATCCTCTGCTGAATCCACAAAGTTTGCAAGCACAGTTAAAGAAGTCACCTCGGCAGTAAAGGCACTGGGTCCGAGGAAACATGGGATAAAAAAAACGTTTACGGTTAACAGTTGACGGTTAACGGTTAAAATGCTTCAGTCGTTGCATAGTTCGTAACCGTGCACGGCTTGAAACTTGAAATTGGAAAGTAGAAATTGGGAAGAACAGTACAAAAGCATAAAGGCCAAATTTCTAATTTCTAATTTCAATGTTCCGTGAACGCTTACCATAGTTCATTGAAAAAACTATAAACTGTGAACCGTTATAAGGTTGCTTAATATGCATATGTCAGATTACACAGCAAAAATTAAAGAAATATCGGCAAGACTCTTAAAAGAAGAAAAAGTTGAAATGGTCATCGGCTTCCGTAAGGGAACCGTTCCCATGATGAATGAGCCATGTTTTGTGAAAACCCCGGAAGATGTAAAAGAACTTGTATGGGACAGCAACTGCGGGATAAATCTGGCAAACTACCTGACCGGCAGAAAAGAAAAAATAGGTATAATTGCCAAGGGCTGCGATTCAAGGAATATTGTAACCCATATAATAGAAAACAAGATAAAAAGGGAGCAACTTCTTATAATCGGTGTGCCGTGCAAAGGAATGATTGATAAAAATAAAATAACTTCCATGTTTGAAAATGAAATAAATGAAGTCTTGGAAGACGAAGAAAATATAATTGTAAAAGGAGAAGGTTTTGAGAAGACCTTAAATAAAAATGATGTATTACAGGAAAACTGCAAAATATGCATACACCGAAATCCAGTTATATATGACGAGCTTGCTGCCGATCTTTTAGATGAACAAAAAGATATAGATAGATATGAGGATGTGCGCAAAATCGAGGCCATGGCGACTGAAGATAAATGGAAATATTTTGAAGATCTCCTGTCTCCCTGCATTCGCTGTTATGCTTGCAGGAATGCATGCCCTCTTTGCTACTGTCCCACATGCTTTGTGGACGAATCAAGGCCGCAGTGGGTAGGTAAAAGCACAAACCCTGTTGATACAAGGACATTTCACTTTTTAAGGGCATATCACTGCGCAGGCAGATGTACTGACTGCGGCGCCTGTGAACGGGCATGCCCAATGGGAATAAAAGTAAGGTTATTCACAAAAAAACTGGAAAAGGACTGCCTTGAACTTTATGGCTGGGAAGCAGGTCTGTCCTTAGATGAACGGCCGCCACTTGATACATACAGGCCTGATGATCCGGAAGATTTTATCAAATAAAGGCAAAAATTCACCACGGAACGACACGGAGTTTCACTGAAAATATAACCAATGACTAAGTGTAAGTACTCAGGTTCACGGTTATAGAGCGATGAAAATTGAACGGAAGATCAAAACAAAGCCCAATTGATCAATTCTCTAAAAACAACTCGCTTGAGAGTAGGTCTATTGACAATTCAGTGTAATTCCGTGAAAATCCGTGGTGAGCTATTACAATAAAAGGCAAATTCTATGAAGTTCATAAATATTGACAAAAAAAACTGGGCCAGCGGACTCGAAAATTTATATGGAAATTATAGATTATTCGGCCCTGTAAAGAATGATAACCATCATGTTTTTAAAGAACTCAGTAAAGGTGAGCTCCCGGATCTTAATTATCTTAATACACTTCTTTCACCAAAATCCATTATTTTTCCCCAGTCTGAGACAATGTTTGAATATTCTTTAGATGAAAGCAAAGAACATCATCATATATTAAAAGAAATAAATAAAGATTATTCACCGCGGGCTTTAATAGGAATAAGGCCATGTGATGCGGCATCTTTTCTACTTGTTAAACGCAACTTTGACACACCTGAATATAAAGATCCTTACTGGCTGAGCGCTTATGAAGCAACAATATTTATAGGGCTGGCTTGCAGTAGTCCATGCAGCACTTGCTTCTGTACAAGTGCCGGCTGTGGGCCTTTTCACGAAGACGGACTCGATCTGCTCCTCGTTGATGAAGGGGAAAACTTTATTGCAAAAATTTTAACTCCAAGGGGTGAAAACTTTATAAAATCTGCTGGATGGGAGACCGAGACCGACCCCATAGCCGCGGAAAAAACAATCAAAGATATGAAAATGAAGGCAGAAGAAAAAATAGCCTCTTTTGTCTCAACTGATCAGCTAAAGAACAAATCAACAATCGATCTATATGCCGCACCCTTTTGGGAGGAAATAGCTTTTGCATGCATAAACTGCGGAACATGTACCTATGGCTGCCCAACATGCTGGTGTTTCGACATACAGGATGAAGTCAGCAGGAACTCCGGCATACGTATGCGCAACTGGGATAGCTGCATGTATCCTTTGTTTACACTCCACGGCACTGGATACAATCCGAGAAACACCAAGGTGCAAAGAGTTCGTCAGCGTTTCATGCACAAACTTAAATATTACGTAGACAAATACAATGATGGGATACAATGTGTCGGATGCGGGCGCTGCATTCGATTATGTCCGGTTAATATCGATATACGAAGGGTCTGCGATATTATGAACAACTTTGATGATTGATGATTTGTGATTGATGATTTGTGATTTGTGGAATCGCTTCGCTCTGTCTTTTTGTTATAAAATTAATAGAATACCTTCAATCATCAATCGACAATCATCAATCATCAATTTTGACTAAGATTAGGAGGAATACTTTGCAAAATCCGTACCTGCCTTATCCGGTTCGCATTGATGAAATAATAACTGAAACCGAAGATAAAAATCTCAAAACATTCAAACTGGTTTTTTTAAACCCTGATGATGAAGAAAAATTTTCTTATATGCCGGGTCAGTTTGCCGAACTTTCTGTGGCAGGAAAGGGTGAAATACCCATTGGGATTGCATCATCTCCAACCGAAAAAGGATTTCTAAAGTTCACTGTCAACAAGGTTGGACTGGTTACAACCTGTCTCCATTCAATGAAGGCCGGTGATATTATAGGCGTCCGCGGGCCGCTTGGCCGCCATACATGGGATACACTGAAAGGAAAGAATATAGTAATAATCGGCGGCGGTTTTGCCTTTACTACTCTCCGTTCATCCATAATATATATGCTTGATCCTTTAAATCGTATGAATTTTAAAGATATTAATGTTATATACGGTGCCAGATCTCCCGGTATGCTGCTTTACAGGGATGAACTTGCAGAGTGGGAAACTCGTGACGATATAAATATGCATATCACCGTGGACGGAACAGATGACCCGGACTGGAAATACAATGTCGGTTTTGTACCGACCATCACCGAACAAAAAGCTCCGCCCGGGAATTCAGATACATATGCTTTAATCTGCGGCCCCCCCATTATGATCAAGTTTACCCAGCCTGTGCTTGACAAACTCGGATACACCCATGATCATATAATAATGTCACTTGAAATGCGAATGAAATGCGGCATAGGGATATGCGGCCGATGTAATATCGGAAAAGAATATGTATGCAAAGATGGTCCTATCTTTACACTGGCAGAGTTGGATAATATGCCAAAAGAATATTAGCTCACTGTTGCCGATTTACACTTTTTAGAGGTGATTCCAGCTTTGACCAAAAATAAAGTGAGATGGAGTTTGAAGTGCCTAAAATGTCTAAAGTGAGCTAAAGTGCCTAAAGTTAAGGAATGCTACCATTTTATATATTCCTTAAAACATCAATACACGAGAGGGCAAACTCCTGTAGCTTTTGGCTTATCAATTAGCACGCCGAAGGCGTACCACAACTTTAGGCATTTTAGGCACTTTAGCTCACTTTAGACACTTGTAATTTTTTATGTTTGTACAAATTTTGAAAGATCCCTTTTTTAATATTGACATTAAATAAATAATAAGATAATGAATATTGATAAACAAAAAAAGTGGAGCTACAGGCCGTAGGCCAGATGAAAAATAATTAAATAAAGGAGGATTTTTAAATGCCACAAGTAGATTTTATGGGGAAAACATTTACCGTAGATGAAGACGGATTTATCGACGATTTTAATAACTACTGTCCAGAGTGGTTACAGTGGGTAAAGAAAGAAGAAGGTATTGAGGAATTAAATGATGAGCACATGAAACTCGTTCAAGTGCTCAGGGACTACTATGAAAAAAACGGTATTGCACCAATGGTTCGTGTCCTTTCCAAGGTTACAGGCTTCAAACTGAAGCATATATATGAGCTTTATCCGTCTGGACCAGGCAAGGGAGCCTGTAAGATGGCCGCTCTTCCAAAACCGACCGGATGCGTCTAATCTGAAAATTGAAAATCTAATTCTTCAAAAAAGGCTCTGCTTTTTAAAAGCAGGGCCTTTTTTTCTGGAGACAAGATGATACTTAAAGTTAAAACCAGAGCCAAAACAGAATTAATCGATATTACTTCAGAGATACAGAATTTGGTTAGATCCTCCAGTATAAAAGAAGGCTTTTGCATGCTTTATGTGCCTCACACTACTGCGGCTGTTACGATTAATGAAAGTGCTGATCCCAGCGTTAAATCCGATATCTTAATGATTTTAAACAAAATCATCCCCTGGGAAGCTGGATATCGTCATCTTGAAGGAAATTCACCTGCCCATATAAAATCGACAATTGTCGGAGCTTCTGAACTAATCGCAATAGAAAACGAGAAACTTGTGCTGGGTACGTGGCAAGGGATATTTTTCTGTGAATTTGACGGTCCGAGGAATAGAAAAATTAATGTGCATTTAGCTTAAAGAAAATAAAGAGGAGTAAAACACATGCCTCCAATGGATGATACAGATAGAACTATTCTGAACCATATACAGTCTGACTTCCCAATAACCTCACGCCCCTACCTCACTATTGCCGATGATTTGGGTCTTTCTGAAAACGATGTTATAAAACGACTTGCCAGGTTGAAAGAAAATAAAATAATTCGTCGAATCGGCGGTAATTTTGTCCCTGAAAAATTAGGGTTCGTGAGTACACTTTGCGCAGCAAAAGTAGAAGAGGACAAAATTGATCTCTTTGCCTCCATAGTCAACCGATATCACGGGGTAACACACAATTACCAACGGGACAGTGAATTTAATATATGGTTTACCTTTATCGCTCCAAGCATGGAGGAGATAGAGAAAAATCTCGAAAATATATCTCAGAAAACCGGTATAAAAGACATAATCAACCTGCCCGCAACAAAAGTATACAAAATAAAAGCTCACTTTGATCTTTAGGGTTATGAAAGATATACGCATTGCAGCAGTAATCTCAAATTCACCTGTCAACAAAACCAGGCGCAACCTTGATCAAATGGTCAGGTTGGTAGAGGAAGCTAAAAAAAAAGGTGCATCTATAATCTGTTGTCCTGAGATGAATATTACGGGTTATAGTACCAGGGAAGACATAATTGATGCGGCAGAACCGGTTCCAGGGCCGATAACAAGAGAAATAGTAAAACTGGCTGAATCCGAAGATATTGTAATTCTGGCCGGAATTGCTGAAAAGGATAGCAAGGGAAGGATATTTTCAAGCCATCTGGTCATAAAACCTCATGAATCTCCGGGTGTTTACAGAAAGGTGCACATTTCCCCGCCTGAACGCACCATTTTCACACCAGGAAACAAAATCCCCCTGTTTGAGTCGCATGGAGTTAAATTCGGCATCCAGCTTTGCTATGACGCCCATTTTCCCGAGCTTTCTACCCATATGGCAATAAACGGTGCTGATATTATTTTCATTCCACATGCATCACCGCGAGGAACGCCTGATGAGAAATTCAGATCATGGATGCGGCATCTTCCTGCCAGGGCCTATGATAACAGCCTTTTCGTCATTGCATGCAACCAGACCGGTGATAATGGAAAAGGACTCAATTTTCCCGGCGTTGCCATGATAATCGGTCCGTCAGGTGAGGTTCTATCAAAAGACTTAAACGGAAAAGAAGGAATACTGGTTTATGATCTTAAAGTGGATGAGATTAACAGGGTAAGAAATCACAGAATGCGATTTTTCCTCCCTAACAGAAGGCCTGAACTTTATTCGTAACTACTCAGGTTGTCTGGTTCAAGGTTCAAGGTTCAAGGTTGGTTGCCTTGATCTCATCATAAGCCCGTAGTCCTTCGCAAATTCCGGCTTCTTTGTCAGACGGTACACTTTTCGAGCCAATTCACGTGCCTCAATATCTTCAAACCCTTCAATCTTCATCGCTCTCTAACCGTGAACCGTGAACCGTGAACCTGAGAAGTTACATATTTACCATCTTTCTTTTCAACCTTTAACCTAAATTGAGCGATTTTTGACTCGATCTGCACCGATCTCTTGCGCATCAACGGTTCGCAAAAATCCTCGACATATCCACGGGTATACCTCCGGTTTTCGCAAACCTTGCTGCATCAAGATCTCAGCACATATCTTCCCCAAAAATCGCTTAACTTAGGTTTAATCCAAACATTCTAATGGTTGCCTTAACAGGTCGTCCAAAAAGAAACTCCAGGTTCTCTGGATCCATTTTTCCTTTTTTAACAACAAGTTCGCGTATAGAATCATCATAACTAAGAATATCATATATCCCCTTTATTGCCTCATTCTTTTTTTCTCCATCCAGCTCCCTGACAAAATGCTCGATTTTATCATACGAACAACGAGATTGATGTTCTTCAATCAGGTTCCACAGACCTTCAACTCTACAAACAAGATCTTTTCGAGTTAGTCGATTTTTAGAATAAATCCGTTCTATCTCCCGTGTGTCCCAGCATTTAAGTACCCTGCATTCGATAGGTCTTTTATCATAAATCTTGCACGAATTGCTCTTTTCATCAAAAAAAATGCATTCCCAGGAATCATTCTTCCCTTTTATTTTTATTAAGTCTGAAGTTACTGGAATAAGACACCCTTTAATATTATCATATGCCGGCTCGCCTTTTCTTATGGTATATAGATATTTTATCAGAATCACGCCTTTTTCAATAAGCATCTTATCTTCAACATGAAAACAGGGCCCACCTTTCTTGCAGCAGGTACCACAGCGTTTGCATTCTGAAATCGAATTATCCGATTTTATACTCAATGAAGAATCAGGAATGATATGGTTTTTATTGTCTGTCTTAATCATATTTTAATTAATCGGTTTAAACCATTACCTTTGGTAGTGGTACCGCAAAAAGGTTTTACCGTTACAGTAATTATTTAAGAGTGCCTAAAGTGAGCTAAAGTGCCTAAAATGCCTAAAGTTAAGGAATTCTGCCATTTTATATGGGTTCCTCTATACTCCCTATGCACTGGCAAAAGAGCGATTGCAAATCATTGTGGCTTTGGTTGTCAATCAGCACGCCGAAGGCGTACCACAACTTTAGGCACTTTAGCTCACTTTAGGCATTTTAGGCACTTGGCAGTGTGTCAAGGTACCTTTGAGGACTGATGTAAGCAAGCCAACTCCTCTGGGGGTGGTAATTTGACTTTAACAAAATTTTTTGACAATTCATATAAAAAAGGCCATTTGCTTCCACAAATGGCCTTTTATCTTTATGCTATATCTTAAAAAACCGTTCACGGTTAACAGTTCACAGTTAACGGTTGATCAAAACGTATCAGCCGAGGCTGACAAGAAGCCAGAAATTCAGTCCTGCCAGCGGCAGGCAAGTGTAAGAGCTAAAGTTTATATTTCATGTAAAGTAAGTGTTTTCTGACTTCATTGCTCTCTAACCGTGAACCGATAACTGTAAACCGTGAACGGTTACCTTATTTGTTTTCTTCTTTTTTATCCTCATCGCAAATGGATTTTGGATCTGCCAGCAGTTTTAACGTTTCATAACGCTCCATATACTCCTTTTCAAGACGAACGGTCAGTTTTTTAGACTCCTCTGGAAATGATTTTTGCAGAGAAGCATAACGCACCTCCCCTGACAGGAATTCCTGGAAGTTTCCATCAGGTTTTTTGGAATCGAGGATAAAGGGATTCTTGCCCTGGGCCTTTAAAACAGGGTTGTAACGGTACAAAGGCCAGTAACCGGACTGTACTGCCAGTTTTTCCTCTTCCTGACTTTTACCCATACCTTTTTTGATTCCATGATTGATGCATGGCGCATAACCCATTATCAAGGATGGCCCGTCATAGCTTTCGGCTTCGGTAAAAGCCTTTAACATTTGCTGTTTATTTGCCCCCATAGCCACGCTGGCAACATATACATAGCCATAAGTCATGGCCATGCGTCCCATATCTTTTTTGCATGTTTTCTTCCCTGAGGCTGTAAACTTGGCAACCGAGCCTGTTGGGGTGGCCTTTGAAGCCTGGCCTCCTGTATTTGAATAGACCTCTGTATCAAACACCATGATATTAATATCTTCCCCTGTGGCCATCACATGGTCAAGACCGCCAAATGAGATGTCATATGCAGAGCCGTCTCCAAGAAAGATCCAGTATGACTTTTTTGTAAACAACAGGGACATATCGGCGATTTCAGACAAGACTGGGTTATCTTTGTAATCCGGCAAAAGGGCTTTAAGCTGGTCCCCAAATTTTTTGGATCCTTCGGCATCTTTCATATTATCCAGCCAGCCCTGCAAGGCATTCTTTACTTTCTTTGGAATATCAGTATTGAGCGCTTCATGCATCAGGTCGGCCAGCTTTTTGCGTCGCTGCATTGTTGCCAGAAACATCCCATAAGTAAACTCTGCGGGATCTTCAAACAGAGAATTTCCCCAGGTAGGGCCAAAGCCGTCTTTATTAACACAGTAAGGAATAGCAGGAGCGCTGCCGCCCCAGATCGAAGTGCATCCGGTTGCGTTGCCAATGATCATTCGCTCTCCAAAGAGCTGTGTAAGGAGTTTTGCATACGGGGTCTCGCCGCATCCTGCGCAGGCGCCGGAGAACTCAACCAACGGCTGGAAGAACTGGCTCCCTTTAATTGAATTTCTCTTAATCAAATTGTCACGTACAGGTACTTTAACGGCAAATTCATGGTTTGTAACCTGAGCTTCTGTCTGGGACTCAATCGGCTTCATGACAAGAGCTTTTTTCTTTGCAGGACAAATATCCGCACAGTTGCCACAGCCCATACAATCCAGAGTATTTACCTGCATGCGGAAATAGTATCCTTTAAGCTCCTTGCCGATAGCCTTTATCGCCTCAAATCCTTTAGGGGCCTTGGCTAACTCTTCGTCTGTCAAAAGAACCGGTCGTATGGCCGCATGCGGGCAAACCATAGCGCACTGGTTGCACTGTATGCAGTTGTCCATGTCCCAGGTTGGAACATTAATTGCCACGCCCCGTTTTTCATATTTTGTTGTAGCTACAGGGAAAATACCATCCGGTGTAAAAGCGCTGACAGGAAGTTTGTCTCCCTGCTGGGCCAACATGGGACGCATCACATTTTTGACAAAATCAGGTTCGTCTGTGGCGGCAACCGGACTGTCGGAAGCATCAATCCAGGATTTCGGATATTTGATTTCAACCAGATTATCTAAGGTCTTATCCACCGCTTCGTAGTTCATATTGACGATCTTTTCACCCTTTTTGCTAAACAGCTTTTTAATCTGGTCTTTGAGATAGGCAATAGCATCTTCCACAGGAATAATATTTGCCAGTTTAAAAAAGGCGGTTTGCATGATCATGTTGATCCTGCCTCCAAGACCCACTCCAGCCGCGATTTTCACAGCATCAATATTGTAGAATTTGAGCTTTTTCCGGGCAATTGTTCTGCGCATGGAAGCTGGTAGTTCTTTTTCCATGTCTTTAGCGGTCCAGCTCGAATTTAGCATAAAGGTACCACCGTCTTTGATCCCTTCCAGCAAATCATAGATGTCAACATATTTGGATTTGTGGCAGGCAATGTAGTCGGCGGAATCTATCAGATATGTTGATTTAATGGGCGTCTTGCCAAACCTGAGATGGGATATGGTGACACCGCCTGATTTTTTGGAATCATAGGCAAAATAAGCCTGAGCAAACATATCCGTGTTATCACCAATAATTTTGATTGCGCTCTTGTTTGCGCCTACTGTTCCGTCAGCTCCCAACCCCCAAAATTTACACTGCACAGTTCCTTCCGGGGCTACGTCGAATCCTTCTTCTACTTCAAGAGAGGTATGAGTAACGTCGTCAATAATGCCAACGGTAAAGTGATTTTTGGGGCCGGCTGAATTCATGTTGTCAAAGACAGCCTTAACCATGCTGGGAGTAAACTCTTTGGAGCCAAGACCATATCTTCCACCGACTATTACGGGCATTTCACCTCGTTCCATATAGGCCGTACATACGTCTTGATATAAAGGATCGCCCAGCGCACCCCTCTCTTTTGTCCTGTCAAGAACTGTAATGCGATCAACAGTTGCGGGTATTGCGGCAAACAGATGCTCAACTGAGAAAGGACGGTACAATCGTATCTTGACAAGGCCGACTCGTTCTCCTTTGTCAACCAGGTAATTGACAACCTCTTCGATTGTTTCACAGGAAGAACCCATGGAAATGATGATTCTTTCCGCATCAGGATCTCCTACATAATCAAAAAGCCGATATTTGCGACCGGTCAGGTTCTCAACCTTTTTCATACATTGACTGACAATGGCAGGAATCCTTTGATAATAGGGGTTGGACACTTCTATGCCCTGGAAATAAATGTCCGGATTCTGGGCAGTTCCCCTTAGTTCGGGCCTTTCCGGGTTTGCGGCTCTGGCGCGAAACGCCTTAACTGCGTCCCAGTTTACCAATTTTGCCATGTCATCGTAGTCTATCATTTCGACTTTTTGAATTTCATGTGAAGTACGAAACCCGTCAAAGAAATGGATAAAAGGAACAGATGCCTCAACTGCTGCAAGATGTGCTACAAGTCCCAGATCCATAACCTCCTGCACTGAAGCGGATCCCAGGAGGGAGAAACCTGTCTGTCGAACAGCCATGATATCCTGATGATCCCCAAAGATGGAAAGCGCATGTCCTGCAATTGCGCGAGCCGTGACATGAAATACTGCCGGCAGCACTTCGCCCGACATCTTATACATGTTTGGAATCATCAAAAGAAGACCCTGTGAAGCAGTAAAGGTTGTAGTAAGGGCTCCGGCCGCCAGATTTCCGTGTACGGCCGCTGCCGCACCAGCTTCTGACTGAAGTTGTCGAACCAGCATGGTTTGTCCGAATACATTCTTAAGACCATTGGCCGCCCATTCATCGCACATTTCTCCCATTCCCGATGAAGGGGTAATGGGATAAATGGCAGCCGCATCACTCATAGCATAGGCCACGTGGGCTGCTGCTGTGTTTCCATCAATTGTTTTCATTTTTTTTGCCATAGCGCCGCTCCTTATAAAACTGAATTTGTGAATTTCTGATAACTCTGATAACTATAAATTATTTTAAGTCGTATGTAAAGAAAAAAGTTGCTTTTAAAAAATGAATGCCATTTAAATAATAAATTCCCGATAAAAATCATTGCCCTTATCGTCTATTATTACGAATGCAGGGAAATCCTTGACGGTAATCAAAAAGACAGCCTCCATGCCAAGCTCAGAATACTCAATGGTTTCAATATCAGTTATACACTCTTTGCCCAGCCTGGCCGCAGTTCCACCAATACAGCCAAGGTAAAATCCTCCGTGTTTTTTACAGGATTCCGTCACAATTCCGGAACGGTTTCCTTTTGCCAGCATAACCAAAGAACCCCCATGCTCCTGAAAAAGCGGCACATAGGAATCCATACGCCCCGATGTAGTAGGCCCGAAAGAGCCGGAAGGATAGCCTTCAGGGGTCTTTGCCGGACCTGCATAATAAATAATATGTTTCTTAAAATATTCAGGAAGGCCCTGACCTGTTTCAATTTGTTCCTTGATTTTTGCATGGGCTATATCCCTTGCAACAACAAGCTTACCTGTAAGCAAGAGGCGCGTTGAAACAGGATATCCGTTTAAAATGCCGCGTATCTCATCCATTGATTTATTCAAATCAATATTAACCGCATTATGGTCTGTCCAGGTGGGCTTCGGCAAATATCTTTCCGGATCAGTCTCAAGTCTTTCCAGAAAAATTCCTCCTCTTGTAATTTTCGCCTTAATGTTTCTGTCAGCGCTGCAGCTAACACCAAGACCAATCGGGCAGGATGCTCCGTGACGCGGAAGGCGTATCACCCTTATGTCATGACAAAAATATTTACCTCCGAATTGTGCGCCTATTCCAGGTTTTCGTGATATGCCAAGCAACTCAGCTTCAAGTTCATGATCTCTGAATGCCCGCCCGAATTCGTTCCCTGTGTAAGGAAGACTGTCAAGATATCCTGCTGAAGCAAGTTTCACTGTTTTCAGGTTCGCTTCAGCAGAAGTTCCCCCCACTACAAAAACAAGATGATAAGGCGGACATGCTGAAGTGCCCAGCGACTTCATTTTGCTTTTCATGAAGTTTATAAGCTCATCCGGTTTTAAAACAGCTTTTGTTTTCTGATAAAGAAAGGTCTTATTGGCGGAGCCTCCTCCTTTTGCAATAAAAAGAAAATTATATTCATCTCCCTGTGTTGCATACAGCTCAATTTGTGCGGGAAGATTACAACTTGTATTTTTTTCGTCATACATTGTCAAGGGAGCTAATTGTGAATAACGAAGATTGTTTTTTGTATAAGCATTAAAAACACCCCTTGACAGAGACTCTTCATCGGAAAAGTTTGTCCAGACTTGCTGCCCCTTTTTACCTGTTATAATAGCTGTTCCTGTGTCCTGGCACATAGGGAATACGCCTTCGGCAGAGATAACCGCATTTTTCAGCATCTCAACCGCAACATATCTGTCATTATCGGAACTCTCCGGGTCATCAACAATATTTGCCAGTAATTTAAGTTGAGACGGCCTCAGCAGAAAGGATATATCTCTAAACGCCTGCTCGGCAAGAAGAGTAAGCCCTTCCGAGTCAATTTTTACTATATCCAGGCCTTCAAAGGATTTTGCAACGACATGCTCCTGAGTTAACAGGCGATATTCCGTATAATCATCTCCAAGAGGAAACATATCCTGATATGAAAATTCTACATGCTTCATTTGCTATTTTCACTTTCTATAGGTGTTTTTATCTTCGACCGGGAATATGAAGTGCCTAAAGTGAGCTAAAGTATATTAAAGTGCCTAAAGTTAAGGAGTCGCTTCGCTCCATTAATTCACATAAAATTGGCAGCACCGAAGGTGCATTCCTTAACTTTAGGCACTTTAGCTCACTTTAGGCACTTATAACTTAATCTACTCCAACGATTCTTCAATCTCGTCAAGAAATCTGCTTCGGAGGTTTGATTGTCCCTTTCGGTAGCCGGCATGAGTTAAAAACAAATAGTGCTCCGCTCTTGTCATCGCCACGTACATAAGGCGGCGTTCCTCGTGAAGACCCATTTCCGTATCCATGGCTTTCCAGTGAGGAAAAAGCTGTTCTTCACATGCAACCACAAAGACCACCCTGTATTCCAGCCCCTTGGAAGCATGTATAGTTGACAGAATTACTCCGCTTTTTTTATCTTCTTCTTCATCATCTTCTTTGTCCTCCTTAATTAGAGCGGCTTCTTCAAGATATTCTACAATTGTATCTTTCTGGGAAGCTGAATAAATAAGCTGGTCAATATTCTCCTCTCTTGAGGTATAATCCATGGAATTGGCTATGGAATAATGCTTAATATAATCCATATAGTTAACCTTGGATAATATCTCGATGATTGCAGCATCAGGTTTCATGTCCTTAATATCATCAAGCAACCTGATTACCTCACTGAGAGAATTATATATTTGGGGAGCCAGAAGCTTTTCTCTAAGAGCATTGCGCGCTGCATCCTGAAGGCTCATTTCCCCTGTTTTTATCTGAGCGATCTTATTGATAGCCGCCGGGCCGATCCCACGTTTGGGAATATTTACAATCCGCTCAAAGGATGCATCATCTTTTTCAAAGACCGCTGCAGTAAGATAGCAGTTTATATCCATAATCTCTTTACGCTCAAAAAATCCCTTTCCACCTAACATTCGGTATGGAATTCCAAAAGATCTGAATGCCTTCTCAAAAGAAAGGGAACAGAATTTAGTCCGATATAAAACAGCTATTTTGTTAGAAGCAAGACCCATTTCGCGAAGGGATTTGATCTTTCCGGCAACCCAGTCAGCCTCTTCTTTTTCATTGAAAAAATCATAAAGCTCAACCAGTCCCCCGTGCTTGTCGGAAAAGCACTTTTTTTCCATTTTGTGGTCGTTATGTCCGATCAGATCATTTGCCGTCCGAACAATCTCATCCGCAGAACGATAGTTCTGTTCCAGCCTGAAAACCCGGGCCTCCTTGTACTTTTCAGGAAAGGACAGGAAATGATCCATATTGCTTCCTCTGAATGAATAAATAGCCTGCCAGTCATCACCTACACAAAAGAGGTTGCCGTTTCGAAGCAGCAGTCCTGTAAGATCCTCCTGAAGATTATTGGTGTCCTGGTATTCATCCACAAGAATAAACTGGAAAAGTTTTCTGTACTGCTTGCGCACATTTTTGTGATCCCGAAGCAAATTGCGTGTCAAAAGCAAAATATTATCAAAATCAACCGCATTATTTGATTTCAGTTCCTTTTCGTAAAGATTAAAAACATCAAGCAATCTGATACGGAAAGCGTAAAGCTTTTCGTCAAGATAATCAAAAGGATCGCCGGAGTTTTTTGCTCTGGAAAGCTGAGCTAAAACAGGTTGGACATACTTTTTGTCAAAATTCAATTTTCCGACAATAATATCCTTGAGTATCTTTTGCTGCTGGTATCCTGCGTAGATCTGTAGAGGAGTATTATATCCAAGCAGGGAGCAATGTTTTTTCAAGATTTTAAAACATGCTGAGTGAAATGTTCTAACCCAGGGGAAACGTATCAATGGCATTCCTGTCATGCGAACAAGACGGCTCTTCATCTCATCTGCCGCCTTATTGGTAAATGTGATCGCAAGAATGCGTTCAGGATCATAACCATTTGAAACAAGATAATCTATTTTGGAAGTTAATGTCCGTGTTTTACCTGAACCTGCACCGGCTACAACCAGAGCAGGAGTCCCGACATACTCTACAGCATCTCTTTGTTGATCTGACAGTTGCATAATTTTCCTAAACTATTTTGACGACTTTGAAAATACAAGGCCTGCCCAGCCTTTTTCAAATTCTTTCCATTTACATTCAAAGTACTTTTCCGTGTATAAATCAACAACAGATATAGCTTCATCGCTCTTTATTCCGGAAAGTACAACAGAACCACCAGGCTCTGTCATTTTAACGAGCCTGTGATATATATTCATTAATGTCGGATATCTTAAATTTGCAGTTATCAATGTAAATTCAGTATTTAAATCCTCTAAGGACATATTTTTTATTACAAATTTATCCTCAAGTTTGTTAATTTTTGCATTATCCCTGGCTTCTTTTATGGAACATGGATCAATATCAACACCAACAGCATTTTTAATTCCCAGCAGTAATGCCGTTATTCCCAAAACACCGGAGCCTGTTCCAATATCAAGAACGCTTGTTTTATCTTTCGCTTTTAATAAATTTGTTTTATTTAAAGCATACTCTATCCCTCTTATTGCCAGCCTGGTTGTTGGATGCTGGCCATTGCCGAATGAAACGCCCTGCCACATCTCAATTACCACATCATCTGCTTTGGGTTTATAATAAAATCCCGGCGATTTCAGAATGACGTGGTTTGATATGCGAACAGGTTTGTTGAAAGATTTCTCTATAAACGTCCGGCCATAATGACATGTATATGCCAGGAAGTTTTCTGTTACCAGACCCCTTATAAGTGATCTTACTTCTTTTCTTTTTAAAGAATATTTCCCGGATAATGCTTTTTCCAGTTCTCCTGGTGTGACCTTTCTTCGGCTATTTTCGATAATATCAAGCAATTCCTTTTTAATCGCCTTTTTATCGGCCTGTAAATACAATTTTTATAACCCTCCAGAAAAGACTCCGCTTCAAAATAAATTCAAAGGCCTAAAATTCTCCATCAATGATGTTCATAAAATTAAGGCGTATCAGCTCCGCACATTGCTGACTCAGTTTACGTGTCAATTGTTTCTGCTCTTTTTTTGCAAGTCCATTATATTCATCGAGGTAGTCTTTGAAAAAGTCATCAAGTATATCTTTTGAAAAAAGTTGTATGAGTTTGCCGAATTCCTTTTGCCCAATCGGCCCGGTTTTTGATAATACGTTGCGAAGTCGGTTTTCTGTGATAAGGCTCTCCATCTCGTTAAATAGTTCCCCGCCTTTTTCAGACAACGTCATCTTAGGCTTTTTGGGCCTGTCTCTTGCCTTTGCTTTTTCCGCCCATTTTTCATTCTTGTTTTTAAGAATTACTCTTGTTTTATCACTAAGAAATTTGGGAATTGCCGGTTTTATCACAACACCTTCACATATGTTATCTTCGAGTTCGGGAAGACCCAGCCATACGGAAATCTGAGAAGGAAAGCTGTTTGAATATTTCAAGCATTCTTCAAACGTACCCCTGAAAATAGTTTTTGCATACAGAAAACCGGCCTTCTCCATGACCTGGTTGAACTTATCTACACCGATCAATTGGCCGTCTATCGCCACATCAATGGCATAAAACTCGTTGTGCGGTGTGTAAAAAATACCTTTCTGAATTCTTGTTGCAGAAGTATCCTTTTCCACATCTTTGTGAGGATATGTTCCTCCAATTAATTCACCATATACACCCAACTCACTAAAATCGCAGCCTTCTTTCTTTAAAATCGCATAGAGCTTTTTAACTCTTTCCCTGTTTTTGTCTTCAACCGGCATATGGTCATAAAAGTTATCTTGTATAAAACTGCTCCTCTTGGCGGATTTCAGATCCTTTCCGTCATACCAGAAAGAAAGATTGGCGCCATGCGCCTTTTCCTGAACAACAAATTCGCCTTGGTCTAACTTTTCCACAGCAAGAATATCAAGAAACTTTTTGCGATAACTATTTTCAATGTCGAAATATTTTCTAAATCTCATAGTTTCTGCCCTCACTTACTCCCATATCCAAAACAGTTCTCCGTTTGCCTTTCTGATGTCATTTATAAACTCGTAAAGTAAAAAAAACAATAAGTCTAATTGGAACAAAGTTGAAAGAGGAATTTTGCCCCCGCCTCAAGGTGATGAAAAACTCGACGCGAAAAGCCTACTGCTGAAGAAATAGAAAAGCTGATCGAAAAAATCAGAGGAGAAGGTTGATGGCTTCGGCCACTTTCTCCGGAACATCTTCTTTGGACAAAATACCCAGCTTAACCGCTCTGCAGACGAGAAAATTGTCTTCCATGGAAGAATAGGTTTTCCATAGCTCTTGGGATGTTTTTTGATGAAAGCTGTGAATTTGATCATTCAGCTCGAAACAGTCGATTTCCTGCCGGCGCCATCGGGTAAAGTGGCTGTCCAACGTTTCCAGGGCCCTGCTCAATTCGCGCTCATGCGCAAGACCAGCCAGTTCCCGCACAGGGCGATTGCATCAAAATTTGGCATAATTCTTGATTCTAAATAAATCAATAGGTTACAAATACCGTTTCAAAAATAAGCACCGATAAGCTGCTTGCTGCATTACGTAACTATTTGATTTTTAAAGGTCTAAAATTTTGATGCAATTGCCCTGAGTTCCCGCAGCTTTTTACGAATTGTTTTTGCATACTGAAGTGTCATATTTTATAATCATTTCAATATATTTTAGAAATTTATAATTCACAATTCAAGCTTTTGACACCCATAGCAAATTACGGTTTCCAGTTCAATTACCACGTCAACTTATAAACTGATGTGCGTCCCGCAAGTCCGCCCCGGCAGTATGTGCAAAGATTGCACATACTGAATCTTCCTGCAACTCGTTGGAAGAGAATATATTTTTAAGATGTTTGGTAACAACACTTCGGGTAGTTTTTTGTTTTTAGTCATAGTCACATTT
>JAIVWD010000003.1:0-41140 GCA_049190315.1 Deltaproteobacteria bacterium
AGCGCCTTTTAAAATAATTGCAGATCCCAGGCTTATTGGAATTGGTTATGACTGTGGTTTTGGGAATGATAATAGTGCAGGGATGGGGTGTGTTGAAATCATAATTAATGCAGATAATAGCAAAAACGATTAGCAACTTGATACATTTAAAACAAAATCGAAGCATTTTAGGGTTGGAAAAAAACAGGAAAAATCAATGCATGTTCAGCACAAAGGTAAGCGCTGATGAAACAACGGGTTGAGAATTACCTGGATCAACTCATCAAGGGTAAGGAGCCCGGATCGTATTGGAATAGGAACTCAATCGATGAAAAAAAAGTTAAAGGAATTAGCAAAACCTGAGGATAGCCTTTTTGATCGTGTCGTAACCATTTTGGAGCAAGCGCGAACAAATGTTATTCGTACTGTTAACAGCGAAATGGTGCTCGCCTACTGGCACATCGGACAGGAGATAGTTCAGGAGCTTCAAAAGGGTAAGAATCGGGCTGAGTATGGCAAGCAAATTATTAAAGAACTTTCTGTAAAGTTGAATAAAAAATACGGCAAAGGGTTCTCTTCAACAAATCTATGGTATTTCAGACAGTTCTATGTTGTGTACTCAAATCGGAGACCCAAGATTCGCCACAAGGCTTGTGGAGAATTGATTTCCATGGAAAAATTCCACAAGCCTTGTGGAGTTTTGGATGATTTGAGCTTGGCAGTTGAAAAAAGTGAAGCCCTCCAAGGATTTTCACCCCTATTAAGCTGGTCGCACTATCGCACATTGAGCAAGGTTGAGCATAAAAATGAACGTCTTTTTTATGAAATTGAAGCCGAGAAAGAAGGCTGGAGCGTTCCTGTTCTGGAGCGGCAAATTCACTCTTTCCTTTTCGCACGGCTCCTGAAAAGCAAGGATAAAAACGGCGTTCTGAAATTAGCAACGGAAGGACAAGCAGTAAAAAATCCGGCTGACATCATTAAAGAACCTTATATCCTTGACTTTCTTGGGTTGCCTGATTCTAAGCGGATTCACGAATCAAAACTGGAATCTGCAATTATAGACAACATTCAGTCATTCCTTCTGGAATTGGGAAAAGGCTTTGCTTTTGTCGCCCGACAAAAACGTCTTCAGTACGAAGACGAATTTTTCTATGTCGATCTTGTTTTTTATAACTGTATTCTGAAGTGCTATTTGCTGATTGACCTGAAAATCGGCAAACTTGCCCATCAGGATGTCGGGCAGATTGATAGCTATGTTCGAATGTTTGATGACCTTTTTATCACCAAGGATGATAATCCAACCATCGGGCTGATTCTCTGTTCCGAAAAAAACGAGTCCATTGCCCGGTACTCTGTGCTGAACAACAGCAAACAGCTCTTTGCATCTAAGTACATGCTTTATTTGCCTACCGAGGAAGAGCTGGAGCGAGAGTTGGAGCGGGAACGAAGGTCGATTGAAGAAAGACAACAAACAGAAAACGAAGGCAATCAGGATGGTGATTAAAGTTTTTGCTGTTTTAGCAAGGCAAAATCAGCAAGCTGATTCATTTTAAAAAAATCGACAAGAACATAAAAACCAAAATAAAAGGCTTTGAAGCGCCTTTTAAAATAATTGCGAACCCTGAGCTAATTAAAGTTGGCTATGACTGTGGCTTTGGGAATGACAATAGCGCAGGGCTTGGGTGTGTGGAAATCATAGTCAAAAGTGTGATAAAAAGGATTTATTATGTCTGATATTGTATCTGTCGAAGCAGTCGCCGGTAAAATTTATTTGATACGCGGTTTAAAGGTGATGCTGGATAGAGATCTGGCAGAGCTTTACTGTATTGAAACAAAACGTCTAAAGGAACAAGTACGAAGGAATATTGAAAGATTTCCGGAAGATTTCATGTTTGAACTCACACAAGAGGAATTAAAAAATTGGAGGTCGCAATTTGCGACCTCCAATCAATATATAATGGGATTACGTATCCCTCCATTTGCATTTACAGAGCATGGTGTGCTTATGCTTTCCTCTGTTTTAAAGAGCGAGAGGGCTGTTCAGGTAAATATACAGATAATGCGTATATTTGTGAAACTCAGGCAACTGTTTCTTGATAATGAAAACATCAGGAAAGAATTCGAAGATCTAAAACAAATCACAGATGAACGCTTTCAAATTGTTTTTGAAACTTTAGATCAGCTTTTGACTGTAGATGTTAATGAAAAGAAAAAGATTGGATTTATAGTTAAAGAAAAAGTCAGCAAATACGGAAAGAAGAAACAAGAACTCTGAGCCGAAGGGATAGACAAAAGTATGATTAGTGTAATTAGTAAAGGATGTCCCCAAAATACCACTTGGATTATTGCTTATTTAACCATAGCGATGGGGTTTAACAATGAATTGTCCTTTTTAATGAAAAAAGGAGATTAACAGGAGTATGTCCAAAAAATATTATGCGCACACCTTGGATGGAAAACCACCCTCCGACTGGCAGCCGCTGGAAGAACATCTGAAAAATGTCGCAGAAATGGCCCGATTGTTTGCTATGGCTTTTGGCGCTGGGGATTGGGGTTATTTGGCGGGGCTGTGGCATGATTTGGGGAAGTATTCCGAGGCATTTCAGCAGCGTCTTGGCACTGCAGAAGGAACTGACGCACACATTGAAACAAAACCGGGACGCGTTGATCATTCCACTGCCGGGGCACAGTATGCTTTCAATATTCTGAGAGATAAAGGGAAAATATTAGCTTACGCCATCGCCGGTCATCATGCCGGGCTTCCGAATGGCAAAGCAAATGAAGCTTCAGATCTTACCAGCAGACTTAAAAAAAATGTCCCCGATTATTCTTTTTTCCCGAATCAACTTTTTAATATCGCTACATTAAACGACCCGCCTTTTATGTTAGATCAAAAGCGTTTTGGATTCCAACTTTCCTTTTTTGTCAGGATGATCTTCTCAAGTCTTGTCGATGCGGACTTTCTGGATACAGAAGCGTTTATGGATAGCGAAAAATCTTTATGGCGAAAAGGCTATCCCGATCTCTCTGAAATGAATAATAAACTGACCTTAGCACTCAACAAACTGATTGAGAGCGCTTCGGATACGCAGATAAATGAACATAGGATAAAAATTTTAAAAAATTGTCTTGATGCTGCCGAATCCCCGCAGGGCTTGTTTTCTTTAACGGTTCCCACTGGAGGAGGGAAGACTCTTTCGTCTCTCGCTTTTGCAATAAAACACGCCCTAAAACACGGTTTTGAAAAAATTATTTACGTTATCCCTTACACCAGTATTATTGAACAAAATGCGGCTGTTTTTCGAGATATTTTCGGAGAAAACGCTGTTCTGGAACATCACAGTAATTTTGAGCCGAAAGAAGAAGATCATCGCTCCCGTCTGGCTGCTGAAAACTGGGATGCTCCGCTGATAGTTACAACCAATGTACAGTTTTTTGAATCATTATACCGTTGCAGGTCATCACGTTGCAGAAAAATTCATAATATTGCAAAGAGTGTGGTTATATTAGACGAAGCACAGATGCTCCCTGTTCCGCTTTTGAGACCCTGCATGGAGGTTTTAAGAGAGCTTTCGTCCACATATAGAACAACAATTGTCTTGTGTACTGCCACTCAGCCAGCTTTATCGACAAACGAAAATTTTAAAGATGGTCTGGACGGGGTGCAGGAAATTATCCCTGATCCCGCAAAACTTTACAATCTGTTTAAACGCATTCACATTGAAATTTTGCCCGTACTTTCTGATGATGTTTTAGCAGACAGACTAAACGCACATGATCAGGTTTTGTGTATTGTAAATACACGTAAACACGCCCGATTAGTTTTTGAAAGTATTCGAGATCAGGAAGGTTGTTATCACCTTAGCGCTTTGATGTGTCCCGCGCACAGAACAAAGAAGTTTAAAGAAATAAGAAGTGCTCTTTCCAAAGGTCTCCCTTGCCGAGTCGTAAGCACACAGTTGATTGAGGCTGGGGTGGACATCGATTTTCCCGTGGTATATCGCTGTGCAGCAGGTATCGATTCTATTGCACAGGCAGCCGGGCGGTGTAACAGGGAAGGGAAAATACATGAAGGCGGCAAAGTTTATGTCTTTTTATCTGAAACCGGTTTGCCCCCGGGTCATTTCCGTCATGCAGCCGAGACTGCTGAAGCCGTAGTACGTCATCACGATGATCCTCTGTCGCTTGAAGCCGTTGAAGAGTATTTCAGGACTTTATATTGGATGAGGGGTGAACGGCTGGATGAACATCAAATCCTTGATGACCTGAACGAAGGGAAACGAAAAGGTGATTTTCCATTCAGGGTTGTGGATAAAAAGTTCAAAATCATAAAGGATGACATGGAGTCGATTATCATTCCATGGAAGGAGAATGAGCAAGATAAGGATGCCGAAAAAATTATTCAGGGTTTGCGTTATTCTGAGTATCCCGCAAGCTTGGCGCGCAAAGCTCAGCGTTTTACTGTCCAGGTGCCGCCGCGCGTATTGAGCAGCCTGGAATATGCCGGCAGTGTAGAACGCCTGCATGATCAGTATTGTGTGCTGATCAATATGGACTTATATCGCGATGATCTTGGACTTTGTTCTGAAGACCCGACTTTTCACAGACCGGAAAGTCTGATCGGATAGATATGACAATTCAACAACTATACAGCATTACAAAGAAAGCTAAAAAATAATATTGACAAATAGATTTATCAGGTTTATCATTTCTTCAATGTAATGATTTAATAAAAACGCACTTACAAAAATAAGATTTTTGCAATATTATTTCCTGAAAAAAGAAACGCCCCTTTTCAGGGGCGTCGGTCCAGCGATACTATCACTGGAGGGGCTAACTATCTAATAAATACTATATGCATACTTAGCTCATAAATCAAGAAAAATTTTCTGTAAATCATACAACAATCAGTAGCAAACAAAAAAGAACTTACAGGTGCAACTAAAATATGGAAAGAATAATAGTTTATATTGATGGTTTTAACCTTTATTTCGGGATGAAGGAAAAAGGGTGGCGAAGGTATTACTGGTTGAATGTACACTTGCTCGCAAAAAATTTACTCAAGCCTTATCAGAAGCTCATTGAAACAAAGTATTTCACAAGCCGTGTGTCCTCAATGCCAAATGATCCGGGAAAAGCCAAGCGTCAAGGAGAATATCTGGAAGCCCTTAGTACAGTTCCCATGTGCAAGATTTTTTACGGCCATTATCTCGGGAAAAAAATACATTGTAATAAATGCGGTAATTTCTGGACTACCCATGAGGAAAAAATGACGGATGTCAACATTTCTGTTGAACTAATAACAGATGCATATCAAGACAAATTTGATACTGCATTTCTAATATCTGGAGACAGCGATCTTGTGGGGCCGATCAAAGCTGTTCGTCGCCTCTTCCCGCTGAAGAAGGTAGTTGTGGGATTCCCACCCTGCAGGCATTCAGCACAATTGAAAAAAGTTGCTAACGCCATTTTTGTCATAAGTCGCAAAAAAATATCGGAAAGTATACTTCCCGATCAAGTAAGAAAAATCGACGGATATATTTTGCGCAGGCCTGATAGATGGAAATAACATGACTGACTTTCTGTGTTTTTTAAATCATATATGTCACCCTATTAAATGGGGTTGTGGATTGAAACAATGTGATGATGTAATTCCAAAAGAAAAGTCGCCCATACTTATTATATATGGGCGTGGATACTTGAAGAAAAGGAGGGATACTATATGTCTTATGGCGTCAAATTAAGAGTTTGGGGAGAATATGCGTGTTTTACCAGGCCGGAGATGAAGGTGGAACGGGTAAGTTACGATGTGATAACACCATCTGCTGCCCGCGGAATTTTGGAAGCAATTTACTGGAAACCGGCAATAAGCTGGGTAGTGGATTGTATCCATGTAATGAATCCTGTGAGATTTGATAATATTCGGCGTAATGAACTTGCAGGAAAATTGCCAGTGGGTACGATTAAAAAGGCAATGAAAGACGGTGGTTCTCCTGTTGAGGTCTTTATTGAAGATAATCGCCAGCAACGTGCGGCAATGGTGCTGCGGGATGTTTCTTACGTCATTGAAGCACATTTTGAGTTTACAGGTTCTGAAGATAATAATGCCGCCAAGCACAAAGAAATTTTTGACCGCCGCGCTCGCAAGGGACAGTGTTTTCATCATCCTTATCTTGGCTGCCGTGAATTCCCCGCACACTTTGAATTAATAGAGGATGGCATTCCGATATCAAAACTTACCGGCAAACAGGATCTGGGATGGATGCTTCACGATATAGATTTTAATAACAACATGGAAGCGAAGTTTTTCAGAGCGGTTATGCAAAATGGCATTATTGACGTGCCTCCATTTGACGGACAGGAGGTGAAAGCATGATTCTTCAGGCATTGAGCAGTTATTATGACAGGTTAGAAAAAAATACCAATGTGGCTATACCTCTCTTGGGATTCAGTAGTAAGGGAATCAATTTTGCTTTATTGCTCAATCATGAGGGGAAATTGCTTCAGATTCTTGACTTGAGAGAAACACAGGGAAAAAGATTATTGCCCAAACAGATGATTGTTCCAGAGGCAGTGATTAAATCAGTAAATATTGCCTCAAATTTCATGTGGGACAACACAGGGTATGTCCTTGGGGCAGATAATAAGGGGAAACCCAAAAGATCCGTGGAAACCTTTGAGGCGTTCAAGAAACTTCATCATGATATTGGTGAAGGGCTTGATGATGAAGGCATGATAGCTGTCCTGCAATTTCTGGATTCATGGAATCCTGCGGATGCACCGGAATTGAAATATTGGGATGATATGGTGACAGGGGCGAACCTCGTCTTTCAATTGGATGGTGAACTTCGTTACATTCATGATCGGCCAAAGATCAAGGATGCCTGGTTGAAACATTATTCCAAAAATAGTTCAGGAGTTGTTGCCACATGCCTTGTCTGCGGGGAAGAAAAACCAGTTGCTCGGTTGCATCCTAAAATAAAGGGGGTTAGAGGGGCTCAAACTGCCGGGGCAGCCATTATTTCATTTAATCTGGAGGCCTTTCTGTCTTACGATAAAAAACAAAATTTCAATGCGCCCGTCAGCGAGGACATAACCTTTGCCTATACTACTGCGCTCAACCATCTTCTCCGCTTTGAAAGTCGCCAGAAAGTCCAGATTGGTGATGCTGCTACGGTTTTTTGGACAGAGAGAGAGTCGCCGATAGAAGGGTTTATGGGGATGATTTTTGACCCACAGGATGATTCTGGAGATACAATGGATATTCGCCTGTTTCTGGAGGCAGTAAGGGATGGGAAGATGCCATCAGAAATCGGTGATCCGGACATTAAATTTTACATTCTTGGTCTTTCTCCCAATGCTTCCCGACTTTCCGTTCGATTTTGGCATGTGAGCACAGTTGGAGATATAGGTGCCAAGATTGGTCAACACTTTAAAGACCTGTCCATAATTAAGAATTACGACAGCGATCCGGAATTTCCGGGTATGTGGCAACTTTTAAGGGAAACCGCGATGTTGCGAAAATCGGACAATATTTCTTCAGTGCTTGCAGGGTCGGTTATGCGCTCAATATTAACAGGCACTGCTTATCCTCAAAGTTTATTGACGGCAATCATAAATCGCATACGAGCGGATCAAACAGTAAACTATCTGCGTGCGGCACTGATAAAGGCGTGTCTGGTTAGAAAATATCGTATTACCAATAAATCTATGGAGGTAACTATGGCATTAAATAAAGAATCAACAGACATTGCGTACCTGCTGGGCAGACTTTTTGCTGTCCTTGAAAAGGCCCAAAAAGACGCCATTCCTGGTGCAAATACAACCATCAAGGACCGTTTTTACGGCTCTGCGTCTGCAACGCCTCGCATTGTATTCCCGCAATTGCTCAGGTTAGCCCAGCATCACATTCAAAAAGCTGAATACGGGCGCAATACTGACAAAATAATTGAGGAGATCATGCAGGGCATTCAGAAATTCCCCGCTCATTTGAGTTTGGACGATCAGGGTCTGTTTGCTATCGGGTATTACCATCAAAGAAAGGCATTCTATACTGAAACAGCAAAAAATAAGGAGAAATAATCATGGCTGAAGCTATTCATAATCGTTACGAATTTGTATATCTTTTTGATGTGGAAAATGGCAATCCCAACGGTGATCCGGATGCAGGCAATATGCCCAGAATAGATCCAGAGACAAGTTATGGGCTTGTCACGGATGTATGCCTGAAACGGAAAATTCGTAATTTTGTAGAGATCGTCAAAGGCAATCAATCTCCTCACGAAATCTATATCAGAGAAAAAGCAATCCTGAACCAAACCCATAAACGGGCACATCAGGCTGTTGGAGTAAAAGATGAGGGTGAGAGCAAAAAACGCAAAGGATCGGGAGCAGATGTTGAAAAGGCCCGTGCCTGGATGTGCGCCAACTTTTTTGATGTGCGCACTTTTGGCGCTGTCATGTCTACAGGCGTTAATTGTGGGCAGGTCAGGGGGCCTGTTCAACTGAACTTTGCACGTAGTATAGAATCCATTGTCCCGATGGAAATCAGCATCACCCGTATGGCGGTGACAACGGAAAAAGAGGCCGAACAGCAAAGCGGCGATAACCGAACAATGGGGCGCAAGCACATCGTTCCTTATGCCCTTTATCGGGCCGAAGGCTATATATCCTCACATTTGGCAACCCAAACAGGATTCACAGAAGAAGATTTAAAGTTGTTATGGGGAGCACTCATTAACATGTTTGATCATGATCACTCTGCAGCACGGGGGAAAATGAATGCACGCAAATTGATCGTATTTAAACACGACTCAATGCTTGGAAATGCCCCAGCTCACAAGTTGTTTGACCTTGTAAAAGTAAAACGAGCAACAGATGAATCTATTCCGGCTCGCGCATTTTCAGATTACAATGTTACTATAGATCGGAATAATATGCCGCAAGGTATAACTCTCGAAGAAAAGATATAGCGCCATGTACACCGAAGACGACCTGCTTCCCATCATCGCTTTGTAACATTTCAAAGCGGTCGCGCACCCATGACCAAATAGTGCAGGCAGCGCAGAGCGGTAAACAAAATTACGCCCACGGCGTGACCGAGGGGTGCATGGTCTCAGGAACTTGTTCATGGCACCTGTATGGCCAGGAAGATATTTATTCTTGATTGAGCCATAAGCGGTTGAAGGAAAAAAGTAGCAACGTGGAGCAATAACAATGACTCGAAAAACAGCAAAAAAAATCGAAGACATAAATTCCGATCTTGGCGAAATCGTATTGTATCAGTCTGAGGACGGGCAGGCCGCACTGGATGTTCATCTTCAGAATGAAACCGTATGGTTGACTCAGGCGCAGATGGAGAAGCTTTTTCAACGGGACCAATCGGTTATTTCCAGGCATGTGAACAATATTTTCAAAGAAGGTGAACTGCAACGGCGAGGCAATATGCAAAAAATGCATATTGCAAATTCAGATAAGCCGGTTGCGTTTTATAATCTTGACATCATCATTTCTGTTGGCTACCGGGTAAAATCTCAACGCGGTACCCAGTTTCGCATCTGGGCTACCACCATTCTAAAAGACCATCTGGTACGTGGTTATTCGCTTAATCAGCGCAGACTGGCCGCCCATCTCCTCTACTTCGTGATCAAGGATCATCCTTTCACGGATGGTAACAAAAGGATCGGCTCTTTTCTCTTTCTGTTGTTTCTCAAGAAAAATGACTTGCTGGATCAAAAAAGCTTCAGCAACAAGGCGCTCGTAGCGCTTGCCCTTCTGACTGCCGCCAGTGAACCGGGGCAAAAGGAATTGATGATTCGGCTTATTGTGAACCTTATTTCGGAGGAAGGCTGATACTGAAAAGTTTCAGGATTTTTTTCATATGTACTCAGAAGACGACCTCATTCCCCTCTCCGCCTTGCAGCATCTGATTTTTTGCGAGCGGCAGTGTGCCCTGATTCACATCGAGCAGGCATGGGCGGAAAACCTTTTTACTGCTGAAGGCAAAATTATGCATGAACGGGTTCATGAGGCAGACCGGCAATCCAGAGGCAAGGTTCGCATTGAGTACAGCATGTGGCTTCGTTCATTGCGGCTGGGGCTGATCGGCAGGGCGGATGTCGTCGAGTTTCATCGGAAGCCGGATTTGTTGAAAGCAGGATCGGAAGTATGGGTACCGTTTCCTGTGGAATACAAACGGGGCAAACCAAAGAAAGATAATTGTGATAAAGTACAGCTTTGCGCCCAGGCTCTGTGCCTGGAAGAAATGCTAAATGTTGAAGTCCCATGCGGTGCGCTCTTTTACGGAAAAAAACGACGGCGTACAGATGTTGTCTTTGATGATTTATTGAGACAGCAGACTGAAGACACTGCAATGCGTCTTCACGAACTGATTGCATCAGGCCGGACTCCAAAACCAGTATATATGAAAAAGTGTGACAGTTGTTCACTTGTCAAGATATGTTTGCCGAAAACTATTGAAAGAAAGCGTTCCGTAAAACGCTACTTATCGGGAGTGATTCGAGAATCATGAAAAAACATCTTAATACCCTTTTTGTAACTACGCAGGGAGCCTATCTTGCAAAAGAAGGCGAATCGGTTGTCGTAAGAGTGGAAAAAGAAACCCGTCTGCGCATCCCTGTTCATACGTTAGGAGGGATTGTCTGTTTCGGCAATGTTGGTTGCAGCCCTTTTTTAATGGGCTTTTGCGCCGAGCGTGATGTGGCTATCAGTTTTTTATCTGAGTATGGGCGCTTTCTTGCAAGGGTGCAGGGGCCTGTTTCAGGAAATGTCCTGCTTCGCCGAGAGCAGTACCGCAGGGCAGATGACATGACATTTTCTGCCCAAATGGCAAGATCTGTACTTACCGGTAAAGTTGCCAACTGCCGCACTGTATTGCAGAGGGCATTAAGAGACCACTCCGACAAGCTTGATACAGATCAAGTCAGTCAAGCGTCAAGGCAGATTAGCGGTTCTCTGAAGCGCTTGCAGGAAGATGTACCTTTGAATTCCCTGCGGGGCATTGAAGGCGACGCTGCACATGTCTATTTTAAAGTGTTTGATCATCTGATTACCTCTCAAAAACAAGACTTCTTTTTCCAGGATCGAAATCGGCGGCCACCATTAGATAATGTAAATTGCCTGCTGTCGTTTTTATACACACTTGTAATGCACGATGTCCGTTCTGCCCTTGAATCTGTGGGATTGGATCCGGCTGTCGGTTTTTTGCACAGAGACCGTCCCGGCAGACCGGGACTTGCGCTCGACCTGATGGAAGAATTTCGTCCTTTTATTGCAGACCGCTTGACGCTTTCATTGATAAACCTTTCACAGGTGCAGAAAAAAGGATTTAAAAATTCAGAATCAGGCGCTGTATTGATGGATGACGAAACAAGAAAAATCGTTTTGGTTGCATATCAGAAACGAAAACAGGATGAGATAATGCATCCGTTTATTGAAGAAAAGGTCACAATCGGCTTGTTGTTTCATACGCAGGCTTTATTGCTGGCTCGTTACCTGCGCGGTGATCTGGATGGTTATCCACCTTTTATCTGGAAATAAAATCAAGGAGTTAGTCAATGAGTTTTTACGTTTTATGTCGCCTTGGCGCACGGGGCGTGGATTGAAACGTGTGGAAATAGAGAGGAAACAAGATGTTTGTACTGGTCAGCTATGATGTCGCCACAAGTAAGGATGGAGGACCGCGCCGTCTGCGCAGGGTGGCAAAGGCGTGTCTGGATTATGGGCAGCGGGTTCAATATTCCGTTTTTGAGTGCATAGTCGATCCTGCACAGTGGACGGTTCTTCGCCAAAGGTTAATTGATGAAATTGACCCGAATGAAGATAGCCTGAGGTTTTATTTTTTAGGATCAAATTGGAAACGTCGTGTAGAGCATGTTGGAGCTAAAAAGGCGGTCGATCAGGAGGGGCCGTTGATTGTTTAAACCTAAGTTGAGCGATTTTTTGCGAACCCGAAGCTTGCAAATGGCTATATCCGCTATTGCACCAGCAGGGGCTTTGCTTGGTGGCATATATTGCCAAAAGTGGTTCGCACTGCGTGTAATGTGTTGAAAACAAGGAGTTTGCCAAAAATGTTTTTTGACACTCGAAGATATTATACGTCGAAAAAACAGATTCGCAGAAAACAGCAAATAAGCTTTTTAAATTTAATAAGTTAGACAGAAACAGTCGCTCCCCATGCGGGAGCGTGGATTGAAACCAGCGTAAAACGTGTTCCCCACAGGCGTGGGGATGAACGTGGTTATGATGGCAGCATTTCTTTTTTGGCTCCGAAACTTGCTTTGCTCTTCGTGTTCAGGGTGATTTTATGATTTCTGAACAAAGTCATAAAGATCGCTTGAGTTTTTGCTCCCTGATTCGATTCAAGGGGAAAGGGTACGGTTTAAGATTCTTATGATTTTGGGCTGATATTCATCTTTCCTGGATAGCTCTTTTCCTTTTGCTTTAATAAAGAAAAATGCGGCAAGTAGAAATAAAAAACCAACAAGCACCGAAAATATTGACTGATCATAATTAAATATCGGCGCGATTTTATCGCCGATAACCACCCCTAATATTAAAAATAAAACCGGAACCATATAAACGAGAAAAGATACTTTTAATAATGAAGACGTTTCAAAGCTGATAGTAACCCTGTCATCAACCTTTGCTCCCACAGCATTAATCGCTTCCACCTCCACATCATCATTACTTCCACCTCCCCCCATAGTATCGCAAAAACCTTTTGCCGAGCATGACTCACAGGCTGCGGATTTAGAGCATTTAACCCATGCCGTAGAAGAATAAACCTTTGTTACAATGCCTTCTGAGGTTGCCAAAATATTAGCCTTTATCGTACCTGTTTACAGGTGTCAGAGATTGGGTTTCAGTTAGGTTTTGATTTAATGCGGCGTAAAAATTTAAGCGGTATTTTTTTCCAGACAAGTCAGGGGAACTTTTTGCAATATATTTGATTTGCAAAAGTCCCCCTGGTATTTACTATTTTATGCCATTCCTTTGAATGCAAAAAACGCAAGCGCGAGCATTCCAGCGGTTACAAGCCCGATAGCGGTATCTTCGAGCGGTTTTGGGACCCTGGCCAGGAGTACGCGTTCACGCACACCCGCAAAAAGAACAAGGGCAAGACCAAAACCGACCGCATAACTAAATGATGTGACAAGGCTCTGGACAAATGTATATTCTTCATTAATATTTATAAGACAGACCCCCATTACAGCGCAGTTGGTTGTAATAAGCGGCAAAAAGATTCCAAGACCTTTATACAGCGCTGGAATACTTTTTCTTAAGAACATCTCAACAAACTGTACAAGGGAGGCTATTATAAGGATAAAAGAAATGGTTCTAAGATATTCAAGTTTGAACGCTTTTAAAACATATGCATCGATAAGCCAGGTTATAGAGCCGGCCATAACAAGAACAAAGATTACAGCCATACCCATTCCAATTGCTGTTTCCATTTTTTTTGATGTGCCCATAAAAGGACAGCAACCCAGATACTGTGCAAGCAGAATGTTGTTAACAAGGATACAGCTTATCGCAAGGAGTACATAATCGCCCATTAGATTTTCTCCTATTTATTTCCTGCAAGGTTCATCATGCAGAGCATAAGCCCAAGACACACAAATGCGCCGGGCGCCTCGACCATGAATATAAAAGGCTGATAAGAGGCACCAAATACAGGTATTCCAAAAAATGTGCCGTTGCCAAATACCTCCCGTAAAGCGCCGATGGAAACCAGGGAAAGGGTAAACCCGATGCCTATTCCAAACCCATCCGCTATTGAAGCGACAACGCCGTTCTTGTACGCAAATGCCTCGGCGCGTCCAAGCAAAATACAGTTAACGACAATAAGGGGTATGAAAATTCCAAGCTTTAAAAAAAGCGCATATGTATAAGCCTGCATAAGAAGTTCTACAACAATAACAAATGTTGCAATAATAACGATAAAACAGGCTATTCTTACTTTTGAAGGAATTATGTTCCGCAGTAATGAAACAAGTATATTTGAACATACCAGAACAAAGATTACAGCCATTCCCATTCCCAGTCCGTTTTCTACAGATTTAGTAACAGCAAGAACGGGACAGAGGCCTAACACAAGCCTGAATGGTGGTATCTCATCCCACAAACCTTTGACGAATTCCTGAGTGATAGTCTTAGCCATCTTTTACTCCCTAGTTAAATTCCTTTATTTTTTCAGCGATCTGAGGTTTTAAACGTTTATAAATATCTGCAGCATTTGTTACGCCGCCGCAAACACCGCGTGATGTAACAGTGGCTCCGGATATGGCGTCGATCCCTCCGCCGTCCGGTTTGACCTTGCAGGGTTCAATTGCGGCTAATCCCTTGAATTGATTTGAAAAGTTAGGATCTGTTTGTGCCTTGGAACCTATGCCCGGCGTTTCACTGTGGGTGGTTACACCCATGCCGACAATCTTGTCGTCATCTATGTTTATACCAACCATAAGGCCGATATCACCGCCAAAACCCTTTCCAATGCCTTCAAATGCAATTGTATTAGCCTTTCCGTCGAATACACCTACAAAGAAGCTTCTTTCAATATCGCCGTCCTTGATTTTAAAGCGGTCAACAATAGGATCATTGGAACATCCTTCAAGAATAGTCCTTATTGCAGGCCCTTTAACAAAGACTAACTGCTGGTATTCGATTTTATCTTTAGTTCCTCCGCGGATTGCGGCAAGAAGGCCTCCCGAGAAAGCGCTTAATACAGTTAGGACTACGACCATTTTTATTATTTCACGCATTTTAAGCTACCTTTCCAATCGCTTTTGGTCTGATCTTATCTAAAAGCGGATTTACAAGGTTCATAATCAGGATCGCAAAGATCACGCCATCAACATAGACACCGATATTTCTGATGAGTACGGTCAAGAAACCTGCGCTGGCGCCGTAAATAAGCATTGGAATAAAATTGACCGGTGAAGAGGAATCTTCGGTTGCAAGAAAAAAGGCGCCAATCAAAGTGTAACCGGCAAAAAGATGAACAACCGGGCCCGCGTAATGCGCAGGATCGTTCAGGTTAAATATCAGGGCGGTTATAAAGATACCGGCTAAAAAGGAAATTGATATTTCCCACCTGATGATTCCTCTGATAATAAGATAGATTCCGCCGGCAATAAGGCCAAGACCAAAGGTAGAGCCTATTCCTCCAGACTGTTTGCCCATTAAAAGATCACCCATGCTGAATGAATCAACAGCAGATACGCCAAAATGTTTCAGAGCGGCAAGGGGATAGACCATGGCAAAATCGAAATCGTAATTTATAAGTGCTTCGTTAAAATCAAAGATGTCTCTCCATGATATCATGAGAATGGCAATAGCAACAACTACGGGATTAAAAGGATTAGCTCCGATTCCGCCGTAGATCTGTTTCCCGATAATAACGGCAACAAATGTTCCAAGGATTACAAGCCACCACGGTGCTGTTGCAGGCAAAAGCATGCCGAATATCATCCCGATAATGGCTGCGCTGCCGTCTCCAATAGTAACTGAATGTTTTGTTACACGACAGAACACAAATTCCCAGATAATTGCGGAGGAGATGGAAAGTGACACAACACCGACAGCCGGCATACCATAGTAAATAATGCCAAGCAGTATTGCAGGGAGAGCCGCAAGTGCTATATTATAATTTCGTGTAGATATTCTGCTTCCATCATGCCAGAAAGGGGCATGGGAAACTATGAATTTGTTATTATCAGCCATTAGTTGCCTCCGCTGTATTTGCCCTGTCAAGCTCATATTTTGCCGACCTTATATACTGAAATATCGGCATTCCAGATACACAAACATAACTGCAAAGACCGCATTCAATGCATGAATACAGATCGTACTGATCCGCTGCTTCTTGATATTGTCCGGTTTCAAGAAACCGGACAAGCAGGTTAATCTGAATATTTGCAGGGCATATCCTTATGCATTCGCCGCAGTTTGTGCAGGGGTAATCTGAAATAACAGGTATGTCATCTCTATCCTGGACAATAATGGCATCGGTGTCAGGCTGAACCGGATGATCCTCTGAATAGACAGAAGAGCCTGTCATGGGGCCGCCGAATATTATCCTGTCATTTTCGTTCAAAGTAATATTAAGAGCCGTGAATATATCGCTTGCCGGTGTTCCGATTCTGGCCGATACAAGTGATTTAGAGCCATCTTTATTAACAAGCGTAAAGGTTTTTGTTACAGGTAGTTGCCCGCTGTTAAAAGCATTTCCTATAGATGCAACTGCTTCAGCGCTGATAAAACAGACACCGATATCTTCAGGATTTTTTCCCGCCGGCACCACCTTGCCCAGGATATCTTTCATAATAAGATGCGGGAGCGCCGATGGATATGTATCATTAACCTGTTTTACTTTTTCACCGGTTGTGGAGAGTTCGTGCATCTGGTTCTGTGAAGCGACCATTATAATATCATTAACTCTGCTTGCCGCTTTCAGGATGCTTAATCCATTTTTTATTGCATCAATATCGGATTTAACAATATACCGGTTTGTTGTTATTAATAGATCGCTGTCAGCACAACAAACAACGATAGTATTTATAGATTTGTCTTTGTCGGAAAACAACTTAACCGGAGGATTACCCGGAGCAAATGCAAGAAAATTTTTGATGGTTTCAAGAGAAGCATCCTTTGAGATATCCTTGAACTCATCATCTATTTCTTCATCATCAGCCACCTCAATTGTGATGGCGGTGTAAGATCGGCCAAAGTCACCTGTATAAGAGGAAATTGATGATACTTGTCCTGTAACACTTGAAACAACATATTCATCACTTTCCTTGTAGAGTAAAAGCTTCTGGCCGGTCTTAACAGTCGCTTTTTTCTTAAATAACAGGTTTTTTTTGTCAAATGGACAATTTGATAAAAGGGTAATCTCTTTTGGGGTCGGGATTTGCTTAAGGGAAGGCGTATCTGCAACAGATCCATATTCAAGACGTGGTTTTAACAAACCAATAAAAGATCTTTTTATCATAGTTCAACCTTTCTTAGCTCTCAACTCACTCGCTTCGCATGAGTGCTATCAATGGCGGTCAGGCCATACAGGCAGCAAAGCGGACGGGTTTTTTTATTCAATTAGCAAAAAACTATCTGTTACATGACATGGCATAATTCACATTTTTCAGGGCCGGCTCCAGCTTCATTATGACAGCCGATACATTGCGTATGAAATGCATCAGCCCTGCCTGGAACATCTTCGTCCTGGCTTTCAGGTTCATGACATTCTCCGCACGCCTGTGGATCTGTTTCACCTTCTTCAAGATTATGATGACAGTCACTGCATGAAAAGCCGTAACCTGATTCTACGGTATGTGTCTTGTGATCAAATAAAATCTTTCCTGCGACACATTTAAACATTAACCTGACCGGTTGATCCGGAGTTTTTGCAGAAAAAGCGCTATAACTTAGAACACCCACAACCAACAAAATAATAGCCAGGCCGTAAGCTATCTGAAGTTCTTTGTTAGATTTCATATTCTATCCTTTATCCTTTCAAAAGCGTCATATTTGCAAAAGTGGGTGTAAGCCTAAACTTGGATTTTATACCATAATAATAAGAATGCTTTCAAGCAAAAAAGTTATGGAACCAAAGGGTAGTTTTTATTCAACTATCCAGACAGTACAATCTTTTATATTCTGTACAATCTTATTGGATACGCTTCCCAATACAAAGGAAGCGGTGGCGGACAATCCTCTACGTCCCACCACAACTGTGTCATATTTTCCTTTTCCTATCTCTGCTATGATATCCCTGGCAATCCCAACAATCTTGTTTTGCATTTTTACTTCAACAGTGTCGTCAGGAAATCCCGCATTCTTTAAAATGGTCCGGCATTCCTCTATTCTTGATTCCGCCTTCTTTTTTTCCTCATCGACCATCCATCTCAGTTCAACAACCTTTTCTGAAAATAACGGCTGTTGGAGGTCTTTTTCCATCTTTTCCAGATTTGAAGACATTGTCGGCAATACGCTAAACAAGGTTATATTTACTGTGGGCTTAACAGCGGAAGCCACATAATTGACAACTTTTATTGCATAATCTGAATCATCTATGGCAATGAGCATCTTCATGGTTGTTTTTTCTCCATATTTTAAGTGACTACCAAGCTCTGAATAATTCCGGTCGGACATTTTTCAAAACACTCGCCACACCCCGTGCATTTATCACCGTCAACGATCGCCAGGAATTTATCAACTATTATAGCCTTTTCCGGGCATGCTTTTTTACATTTTCCACAGCCCAGACAGCCAATATTGCATATTGCCTTAACAATTTTTCCGCCGTCATGGGAACTGCAAAGAGTTGCAACTTTTTGCGATTCTTTTATCAGCGTAGGAATATGGCGAGGACAGATATCTACACATGTGCCGCAACCAGTGCAGAGTTCTATGTTTACTACAGGCAGGCCATCTTCTCCCATTGTCAAGGCACCAAACGGACAATTTGTAACACAGGTGCCAAGACCAAGGCAGCCATAACTACAAGTTTTGTCTCCTCCTGAAAGCAGAACAGCCGCCCGGCAGTCTGATACGCCTTTGTAATTGTATTTTCGTTCTGCAGCGCTATGGGTGCCCTTGCAAAATATATTGATTATATCCCTTTCGGCCGCGTCAGCGGATACTCCGAGAACAGCGGCAACCGCATCTGTCACGTCATCGCCACCGGCCTTACAGGCATTAGGCGGGGCTTCGCCTGCCACCATAGCAACAGCACAATCGCTGCAGCCGGCATAGCCGCATCCTCCACAGTTTGCGCCGGGAAGGCACTCATCTACTGCAACAACTTTTGGATCAACATACACATAAAAAACTTTTGACGCAATTCCCAGTACAATACTCAGTGCCAGGCCGATGCCGCCCATTGCCACCATCGCATTTAATATGGGTCCCATGAAATTTGTCACCTCCAGTTAGCTATAACCTAAGTTGAGCGATTACTTAAACCAATAAAATTGTTCTCCTGTTGTCGCAAATACCCCCTTTGTTTTTATAAACATATGGCTCGCCATGTATTGATTTGTCGGGATAATAACCTTGCGGGAGGGGGCGTTTTGCAAAGGTATTGTAAAAAAGATTGCTTAGAAAAATAACTGGTTTCATAAACTTAAATTTAGGTTTGTTTAATTTTGAGTATAGTGTTGAAATTTTTTAAACTTTAAAAAAGCTACAATAAACTGTCCAATTTGTCAAGTGAAAAATAGTGCAACTGAAGCTGATTTGGCTTGACAGTTAGGCATTCTTTTTGATAAGTAATTTTTCATTAAGGTGCTGAGTAAAAGATATAAGAATATTTGTGGTAATAACTATGAAGGGCAGATAGGGATAAAAAAAGTACTTCTTTAAAAGAAACCTTTTTTTATAAGCCTGCGATTGTTGAGATTGTGAAAGATGTTAAGGGGAGCAATCAATTATTCTTTTTTTTGGCATTTATTTTTTGGCAATATCTGTTTGTAGTTTTTTTTTACGAGGTAGGAATAATTTTAAACTCTACCCTTTAATTTATGTAAGCAATATTCATGCCTATACATGCAGAACGTATTGCTGTCTGATTTTAGGTTGCGTTGCCTGCAATAGAGTTCCTGAATAACAAACGGCGTGGATACAAAAATGTCTGATTATTGGACACTTATTAACCGGTTTTCGAGAACATATTTATATTATTAGATAATATTATGTACAATAATTAAACACCATTCTGTATGCCTTATCTGTATCTAACGAAGAGGCTTGTATCCCCTTGAAAATTAACGGGGTTTGATAAGGGAAACGTTTTTGCAATGGTTTTATATTTTGAGGAGGTAACAGGTAGATGAGACTTGGAAAATGGATAGCTATAATTTTCTTACTAAGTATTTTTGCGTTTTTGGTTCCGGCCATGGCCACCGATCAAGAGGCTGCGGCCACGCATGACACAGAACATGGCTCTACTCACGGAGCAGAGCATGCTGTTGCAGAAACCGGCCATGGAGATGCAGGTCATGGTGGTCACGGAGGACATATCAATCTTGGAGAGGTGCTTAAGCTCTGGAGCTGTATTCCTTTTGCATGCATGCTCCTTTCCATAGCACTCTTTCCACTTCTGGCTCCAAAATTCTGGCATCACCATTTTGGCAAGGTTTCAGCTTTTTGGGCGGCATGTCTGGCCATTCCGTTTTTGATCGCTTTTAAGGGCACTGCCGTGTATGAGATTCTCCATATCATCCTTGCCGACTATGTGCCCTTTATTATCCTTCTCTGGGCGCTTTACACTATTTCCGGCGGGATCCTGCTTAAAGGCACATTGCGCGGGACGCCTATGGTAAATACTATTATAATACTTATCGGCACAGTGCTTGCTTCGTGGATGGGCACAACAGGTGCCGCCATGCTGTTGATCCGCCCATTCTTAAAGGCGAATGACTACCGGAAAAACAGAACATTTATGGTGGTCTTTTTCATCTTTCTCGTTGCAAACGTAGGGGGCTCATTGACTCCACTCGGTGATCCACCCCTTTTCCTGGGTTTTCTTCACGGGGTCGACTTTTTCTGGACAATGAAGATAATGCCGCATATGCTTGTAACAGCCGGTATCTTGCTGGTGATTTACTTCTTCCTTGATTCATACCATTTTAAAAAAGAAGGCTTGACCGCTGCCCCTGTGGAAGAGGGGGAAAAAGAACCATTGAAATTAGTAGGAACACATAACTTCATTTTTCTCGGCGGCGTTGTCGGAGCAGTGCTCATTAGCGGAATAGTGGACTGGGGTGAAGTAACTACATTAGGAATTCACCGGGCAGTGCAGGACTGGTCGCGGGATAGTTTTCTTATTTTGATGGGTATGCTCTCATTGTGGACTACATCGAAAAGATTGCGTGAGGACAACGACTTTAGCTGGTTTCCGATTGTTGAAGTTGCCTATCTCTTTATCGGGATATTTATTACCATGGTCCCGTGCCTTCTTATACTAAAGGCAGGCTTAAAAGGGGAGCTGGCATTTTTGATCGCTGCGGTAAAGGAGCCGGTGCATTACTTCTGGGTTACGGGTGCTCTTTCCGGTTTTCTTGATAATGCTCCGACCTATCTCACATTTTTTAATACCGCTCTTGGAGCCTTTTATCCTGGGATGCCGGAGGCTCAGGCCGTTCCTCTTCTTATGACGGAAACCTCGATCTATTTGAAGGCGATCTCTGCGGGCGCGGTCTTTTTTGGCGCTTTCAGCTATATTGGGAATGCGCCTAACTTTATGGTGCGGTCGATTGCAGAAGAGGGAGGCACACCAATGCCGAGCTTCTTTGGTTATATATTGAAATATTCTCTGGTCTTCTTGTTTCCAACCTTTGTGGTTGTAACTTTAATCTTCTTTTAAAGACAGGAGTACATTATGGAATTTAAAAAGATTTTATTTCCTACAAAATTTAGGGAGCTGGCATTTAACTCACTGGAATCCATTCTGGAACTCAAAAAAGCCGGTCTCAAAGAGATTGTGCTGACCTATATTATTCCAAGAGATGAGGTCGCGTTTGTGCCGTTTGGCGGATATATGAAGGACGAGGAAGAACGCTTGAGAGAGCAGGCAAGAATCCGTTTTGAAAACTGGCAGGAAGCTGTATCGGCAGAGGGGATTGAGAGTAAGATCAGAATTGAGGTGGGAAATCCCGTTCCAAAGCTTTTGCGTATCGCTGAAGAAGAAAAAGTCGATCTTATTATAGCCGGCAGAAAAAAGAGAACAGTGCTTGGAAAGGTCTATGTTGGATCGCACACTCTGGAACTTGTACGCCGGAGTACTATTCCTGTTCTGGTAAGCAAATATATGGTGCGGTTTGAATGGGAGGGTGATCTGATTACCCGTGTAAACGATCACATTTTTACTGCTCCTCTTCTTGCTACTGACTGGTCCGAGCCATCTGAAAAAGCACTTAAGCTTGTCTCGTCTTTTAAAGGATTGGCTGACAAGGTAATGGTAACCCACATAATCGGAGTCAAAATCTCCAAAGGGCTTGACAAGTCGGAATTAAATCGTATTGAAAAAGAGAGCAAAGAGCGTTTGGAAAAATATTGCGACAGGTTAAAGAAAGATGGGATCAATGCTGAGCCCCACCTGTTTTCCGGGCGAAGCGCTCATGAGATTGTAAGGGTGGCACGGGAGCACAAGGCCAGCATGATCGTTATGGGAACCACTGGCAAGGACCGCTTCAAGGAGTTCTGGCTGGGAAGTGTTTCTCACCGTGTAACAGAGGAATCGGAACTTCCTGTACTTTTGGTGCCATAACAATAAAATAAAAAAGCTGTTAGCTGTTAGCCATTAGCTGTTTGATTTTTTAAGCTAAAGGCTAATTGCTAAAAGCTAACTGCTACATAAAAAAAGGGCGGATAAACGAATTTCCGCCCTTTTTATTTTTGAGTCTGTTTTATGAATTATTTTGTTATGTTATTCCATCCCGATGATCGGTACTTTCGTCCACCTTTTGCAATAATCAATGCCTCTACGTTTGATAACGAACCGGCAAGATTAATGCTCTCTTTTGGGGTATGAATAAAAAGAGCTGTTGAGAGAGCATCTGCCTGCATAACGGTAGGAGCAAGGACTGTAGCACTTATTGTCTGAACCGGTGAATCTCCGGTTGATGTATCAATGATATGGTGATGAACTTTATCTTTATCAAAATAGTTTTCATAATTGCCGGACGTAGCCACTGCACCGTTATTCAGCTCAAACAATTCAGTAACTTCTCTTTTCTCCAAAGGATCTTTTATTCCAATTTTCCAGGCTTTATTGGGACCGTTTCCTCCAATAACTCTAACGTCACCTCCGGCATTGATCAGGGCGTATTTTATTCCGTTTAATTTTATAAGATTTGCTGCCTGATCAATAATGTAACCTTTTGCTATACCATCCAGGGAGATCTGCATTCCATCCTTGAGCAATCTTACGCCCTGTTTGTTGTTTATTTTAATGTTTTCAAAATTAACAAGTTTCATCTTCTCATTTATCTGTTTCACCGATGGGGAAGAACCTGTTGATTCATAGGATTTTTTATACAGCTCTAAAACAGGAAGAACTGTAATGTCAAATGTACCTTTACTAATATAATTATAAAAGGCGCTTTGATGCAGGACATCTGCTAATTCAGGAGAAATATCTTTTAAAAAGCCTTTTTGATTGAGCCAGCTCACAGGAGTATTATCAGCATGTCGATTAAAAATTTTCTCAAGTTCTGTCATCTTTACAAAAGCTTGTTCAACGTTTTTTTCAGCTTTATCGCGGGATGAATCTGCAATAGTTATAGTTACAATTGTCCCCATAAGCGGACGAGTTCTGCTTATGGAATGAAGATTGTCAAGATGTTTGCCTTCGGCCGGTTTAGCAATTATAGTCGGGACAGCTAATCCTAAACCGAATACACCCATTAGTTTGAGACAATTTCTACGGTTTACAATTTTTTCCCTGCTTTTTTTAATGGAATCCTGTTGCATTTTTCTCCCCCCTACAAGGTCTGTTACAATAAAATGACCATCGATATGTATCTCATAAGCACTTATTAGTCAAGTAAAATTTAGTGCAATACAAGTTGATTTGGCTTGACAGTCAGGCATTCTTTTGATAAATGATTTTAAATAAAATGCCGAATAAAAAGATTAAGAATATTTATGATAATAATAATTGGGAGGCGGACAGGGATGAAAAAAAGTAATATATTAATAGTAATAGCGGGCTTGATAGGTTTATTTGTTTTTGGTTTAGCATATGCGCAGGATGATATTCAATCGCTGGAACATGATATCTTTGTGAATCGTGAAAGGCCTGCCGCTGTTTTCCCTCATACACTTCATGCTGATGATTTAGAGATTGATTGTCTGGACTGTCACCATATTTACAAAGATGGCGAGAACGTATGGGATGAATCTGAAATAAGCGACTGTACTGCATGTCACAGCCTTGAGGCAGATGGTAAGATAATGTCAGCAATAAAGGCGTTCCATGCAAACTGCAAAGGATGTCATTTAGAGGAAAACAAAGGCCCTGTTACTTGCGGCGAATGCCATCCCAAGAAAAAGTAATAGACGTAACAAATAATAAATAATGGACAGGGGAAATTCTTTCCCTGTCCATATTTTTTTGTATTTAGTGCCCGAACGAAAAATAGAAAATTTTTTCAAGTTCAAGGAGGGAGCAAATTTTAACCGCAGGAATACAGCTTAGCTTATAGCTGATGGCTCTTAAGCTCATAAGATAAAAAGTAACAGCTTATCAGCTTATCAGCTAACATAGCCTGACGCAGAAATTGGGAAAATTAGCAGTTTTCGTTCAGGCACTATTCAAATCATTGTGGCAATAGCTTCAAGAGCCATAGAATAACCCAGCATGCCAAAACCGGAAATCTGAGCTGTAGCTATATCAGCGATCATTGATTTGTTGCGAAATGCCTCTCTTTTATAAATATTAGACAGGTGAATTTCAACTATAGGAATATCAAGCAGAAGAAGAGCGTCGCGGATAGCGATACTCGTGTGTGTGTACGCAGCAGGATTGATAATAATACCTTGGCATTTTCCCATTGCATCCTGTATTTTTTCTACAATTTCTCCTTCATGATTTGATTGAAATATATCTACAGCAATTTCCAGATTCTTGCCTGCATTTTTCAGCTTTTTATTAATTTCATTAAGAGTTGTTTTCCCATAAATAGCCGGCTCTCTTTTACCTAACATATTTAGATTGGGGCCATGAATTACCAATACCTTCCGGAGTTTTTTGCTCATAATATCTCCTTCTGTTTTTTCAACCGTGAACCGATAACTGTAAACCGTGAACGGTTACTGTAATTTATCAATCACATCCTTTCTTAGTGCCTTAATGGCTATTTTTTTTATTTTGTGACTACTCACGTAGTCAGACTGAAGCTGTTTAGACTGAAGGCTGAAGGGGGTCAGAAAAGCACGATTGCCGTACTTTAGCGGAAACATCTGATTCTTGCACCAAACATGGCTTCAAAATGCGCTTTTTCCTAACAGCCTTCAGCCTTCAGCCTATCCACCTGAGTAGTTACTTTATTTTAAACCCTTAATTGCCTTTTTGTAATCCTGAGTTCCAAAAATCGCTGATCCAGCTACAAATGCATCAGCCCCCGCGATAGAAATTTCTTCTATGTTTTTTTCATTAACTCCGCCATCTATTTCTATCAGGGTCGATAATCCCCTCTCTTTTATCATTTTGCGAAGAGCCCTTATCTTATCAATTGAGTTTGGTATGAAAGCCTGTCCTCCAAAACCAGGATTAACGCTCATTATCAACACAAAGTCAACGAATTCAAGAATCCACTCTAAGGATGAGAGCGGAGTGGATGGATTCAGAGCAACACCTGCCTTTATTTTGAATTCTTTTATCAGTTGTATAGTTCTGTTTAAGTGCACACAGGCTTCAACATGGACAGAAATCAAAGTAGCCCCTGCTTTTGCAAAATCCGGAATATAGAGATCCGGATTTTCAATCATCAAATGAACATCAAGGGGAAGGGATGTATTACTCCTTGCAGCTTTTGTAATTATAGGTCCCATTGTAATAGCTGGAACAAAATGTCCGTCCATGGCATCAATATGTATCCAGTCTGCTCCAGCATCTTCAACGGATTTTATTTCATCTCCTAATTTTGCGAAATCAGCAGACAGTATAGATGGTGCAATAATTCTCATCATAATGCTCCTTATTAATTCAAATTAACGCACCTTCGGTGCGAACATTTAAAGTGCCTAAAGTGAGCTAAAGTATATTAAAGTGCCTAAAGTTAATGAATGCTGCCATTTTATATAAAGATTTTTTGAGTCATTAATGTATAGGGAAGTGTAACAGTTTCTATTCCTATGTTATCAATTAGCACGCCGAAGGCGTACCACAACTTTAGGCATTTTAGGCACTTTAGCTCACTTTAGGCACTTTTTACTCATTTATCCTATCCTTCCGAATTAATTAGACATAAAATGCAAATTCCTATACTATCGAGTTGCTTCAGTTCTGCCATGAGTCAAAAACTTCAGTTTTAATCAGCTTATCATCTTCATACAGAAGAACAGTTGCATCTTTATTTCTTGGAATTAATGCCCAGATTTCTTCACCGGGTTTCATGAAACTATCAAAAATATCATTTGAAATTCCAAAACTGTTTAATCTTAAACGTATATGTTTTTTTAAAAATCCGTATTTAAGTCTGTATTTAAAGAGGGTTACGCCCTTTGTGCTGTGTAAATATTTATGGCCTTTTCTGCCCGCTTCCCTGTTTATGGTAATATTAACATATGTACCCTCAATTACCCTATGTCCCGATAAAGGTACCTGATCTATAATTATATTTTTAGGTTTTTTTTCAATAAAAAGAAATTTTATCTCCCCAAGCAAAAGATTGAAGCTTTCAATTAAAGCTATTGCTTCTTCAAGAGATTGTCCTTTAATATCAGGCATTTTATATACATTTGGCCTGATGCCTGTGCTGACAAGAAGGTTTACAAAGTCTCCTCGCGTAATCATTGTTCCCGGCAAAGGAAACTGAGAAATAATTTCATTTTTTTTTATACTCTCACTATATGTACTGGATAGTTTGTTCAGGCGCAAACCATTTTCTTCTATGATTAAGCGTGCCTGCTGTATTGAAAGTCCTTTTAAATTCGGCGTCAAAATTCTTTTTGTACCTTTTGATATAATAATTCTTACATCACGCCTTTTCTTTATTTCAGAACCAGGTTCGGGCTCCTGAAAAATTACATGGTTTTTGGGCACGCTATCACTGTACTCAGACCCTTTAACTTTTGTGTTAAGTCCAAGATCCGACAACATTTCGAGGATTAACACTACATCCTTTCCGACAATATCAGGAACAACAACTTTATTTTCGCTCTTAATTATAAACGTTAAGGTAAGATAAGCGCTTACCATTAAAATTAGAACAAATAAAATAAAGAAAAATGATATTTTTGCTATCCTTACGATAACTTTCTCCTCTTAGGAACGGGAACGAAATAACTTCCCCAACTATGCGCCTACTTGCGGAAGTTGTTTCGTCCCCGTTCCTTAAAACAAACTGAAAAAAAACCATCCATATTGTTTATATGCGGAAAAGTTTTAAGATAGCCGTTTTTATTAATAAGAGAACGCGCATTAAAAGGAAATCCGTCAGGTTTTTTTTCAATAACAAACTCTGGATGCTTATTTAAAAAAACTTTTACAACTTCTTCATTTTCTTCAGGTTCCGTGCTGCATACAGTATAAACCAAAACACCTGAAGGTTTAACAAGATACGATAAAGTATCAAGAAATCTCACCTGTTTTTCTTGATAATATATTAAATTCTTTTTTGACATTAACCACTTTATATCCGGATTTCTCCTCAGGACGCCTAACCCCGAGCATGGTGCGTCTAATAGAATACGGTCAAATTCGGCAATATAATTTTTGTCAAAGGGTTTGTCCAGATCGTGTATGCAGGTTTGAACAATTGAAATCCCCAGCCGTTTCATTTCAGACTCATGCCGCAGAAGCTTTTCATTGTTTTTATCCATGGCTACAATTTTGCCTTTATTTCTCATCATCTGAGCGATATGGCCTGTTTTTCCACCCAAACCTGCGCAGGCATCTAAAATGGTTTCACCTGGTTGTGGATTTAAAAGGTACGTGACGAGCTGGGCTGCTTCATCCTGGACCTGAAACCAGCCATTCTTAAATGCTTTAATTTTTGGAATAGGCAGCTTTGGTTTGAAAAAATAAATTCCATCCGGCGAATAAGTTGTATAGTCAATTAGTTCTACATCTGATTCGAGTTTGTTTATCAGGTCATCGCGGGAAATTTTCAGATTATTTGTACGTACGGTTATGGGCGGAATATTATTTACTGCATCGCAGAGCGCTTCAGTTTCTTTTAAGCCAAAACAATCAAGCCATCTTTTTATCAGCCATTCCGGAAATGATTTTGCTGTTGACAATGCTTTTACAGGATTTTTGTTAGGATCCGGGAAGGGGACTTTTTTATAACCTTTTGCAGAACTGCGCAATACCGCATTTACAAATCCAACAACTTTCGGAGAGGTAAATGACTTGGCCATTTCTACAGATGTATTTACGGCAGCGGATACCGGTATTTTATCTAAATACATTACCTGAAAGAGTCCAAGGCGAAGAATATTTAAAACATTCGAATCTATTGCATTTAATCGGGTATTAGAAAAATAGTCTATTATCCAGTCGAGCGTACCGCGCCGCCTGATAACACCATATACCAACGCATTAACCAAAGCGCGATCTCTTTTTGAAAGATATTGCTCTTTATCGGTTATATCTTCTTCTAATACCCTATCAAGAGTTTTACGCCCCTTATCAAGAGTATTTAATATAAATAACGCAGTATTGCGTGCATGATCCGCCAAGAAACTTAGCTCCATTTCGTTCAGTTTGCAGAAATTTACAAACTCATTTTTATGTAACATTAACCGGCTGCGGGTGAGCTTCAGGTGTGATCGAATTCAAAGCAGGAAACTGTTTGAGCGTATTAGATATCGTTAAGAAAGAACCTGGTACGATGTTGTCATTGTTTAGTTAGTGCTCGTTAAACCGTCACTATTGTTTTCATCCATGGCAAGTTCTTTCTTTACGATATCTTATGCGTGAGTTTTCCATGGTTTGAATTTGATTATACCTGAAGCGAATATATTTTCAAAAAGCTGAAGTGTTAGGAGTTTGTAAATTCCTGGCTTAAAATCGTTCCGGGAGGTATTGAGTGCCCGCGCAAAAAGTCTTTAATAGATAAACGTTTGCCTGATTCGCCCTGAATTTTTAAAATAGACAAAGCTCCTTTACCCGTTGCGATCCTGAGTTCATCTGTGAAGCCTTTTATTACTGTTCCCGGCAAGGCAGTGATATCCGTTAAGATCGGCCTGGCCGCAAAGATTTTGAGACGTTTATTGCCGTAAAACGTAAAGGCACCAGGCCATGGAGTAACTCCTCGTATAAATGCCTCAATATCTTCAGCAGACTTTTTCCAGTTTATATGCCCATCGTTTTTTTTAAGCAATGGTGCAGATGTAGCCTTCTTGTGGTCCTGCGGGATTGGCCTTATCTCTTCAGCCTCTATAGCTTTTATCGTTTTTATAAGAAGAGCCGCACCAAGTTTTGCCAGGCGGTCATGAAGCGTTGCTGATGTGTCATCCGGATCAATTTCTAATTTTGCAGAAAGAAGTATATCTCCTGTATCCATGCCCTCATCCATAAACATTGTTGTTACTCCGGTCTCTCTTTCCCTGTTTATAATAGCCCACTGGATTGGCGCTGAACCACGATATTTTGGAAGTAGAGATGCATGAATGTTAATTGAACCTATTCCTGGCATTTCAAGTATATTTTTTGTGAGAATATGACCATATGCTACCACAACAAATATATCCGGTTTAAGCTTTTGTACAATTTCTTTAAAATTATCTGTCTTAATAGATACGGGCTGGATTACTTCATATCCCAGACTTATTGCGGTTTCTTTAACAGGAGGAGAAATTACTTTGCGGCCTCGTCCCTTTGGCCGATCAGGTTGAGTTACAACCAATACCACATCATAGTGGTTTTTGTTTAATTCCTTTAGGGAAGGGACAGCAAACTCGGGAGTTCCCATAAAGATAATTTTAAGCTTTCGATTATTCACTATTTTATAAACTCGTAAAAAATCATGAAGTTAACTATAGATGGCTAAGTAAAAAGTTTCATATACAAGGCGTAGTGATTTTTTAGGATCGAAGGCATACATATAGTATGTTGAGAGTCTGAAAAATCACTGCAACGCAGTAGATGGGACTTTTTACGACGCCATCACTATTTTCTCAATTGCTTTTTTATACGTCTTTTATAAAGTTCTCTTTTTAATGCGCTTATGTGGTCTATAAATAAAATTCCGTTTAAATGATCAATTTCATGCTGCAAGACTATAGCAAAGTGTCCTTCAGCATCAATTCTCCTGGGATTACCGTCTCTATCAAAACCTTCAACCAGTATGGATTCTGCACGTTTTACGTCCGCCCTTAGATCCGGAACACTGAGACAACCTTCATTTTCCGATATTATACGACCATTGCTTTCGATAATTCTTGGATTTATGAGAACCTGAAGAAATCTCTTTTCTTCACCTTGCGATACATCATAGACGATTAGACTGTTATCGAATCCTACCTGTATTGCAGCCAGCCCGACACCTTTTGAATTATACATTGTAAAAGACATGTCTTCAATAATCTTCTGCGTCGTTCCATCTATATTTTCAACAGGTTTGGCGGGCTGTCTTAAAAAATTGTCAGGATATGTTAAAATATTGAGCATTGACATTATATATTTTTTCTTTCTTTCAGGCTCTTAAAAATTTGCAATGTATCAACACCTGAAAGCATCGCAGATATAACTCCTATAATTATTACCGGAAATATTTGGATTGCATGATTTGCCAGAGTAAAGCCGGCAGCTTCCTTTGCCGAAATGCCGAAAAGGGACAGTGCGAAAACACCTCCTGCTTCCCATATGCCCCAGAAACCAGGGACAGATGGAAGAGCTATAAAAAAACATATAATAATCATGACTGCAAATAGTTCAAGATATGATAGACTTATGCCCGGGCAGCCAAGAGCCATGATATAGAAAGAAAAGGCTGATAAAACCCATATAATAAAAGAGAGCCCAATACAAATGCATATTTTTTTGGGATGGTTAATAAAGGAAAAACCAGTTGAGAGGTTGTCTACAAAGCATATCAAAGATGCACAGAATTTTTGAATTTTGTTTTTTAATGAAACGCTTGTTAATGAAAAAAGAGAGGGGATTTTATTGATTGTCCATTTTACAGCTTGCCGGATTGAGCTGAAACTAAAAAGAATGATTCCAGCTATGAGTATAATCATTAACTTGAAAAGATTTCCGCCAATGCTGACCAGGGTTTCCCTGTTTAGATTATATTTCCCAAAAGAAATGCTAAGCTGGGGATCTATATCTATATACGCAAGCATTGCTCCAAAAAGGATGATGAGAATACTTGAGTCAAATATACGTTCAATCACAACCGTTGCAAGGCCTGTTGAAAAGGGAACATTTTCCTTTTTTTGCAGAATAGCTGGTCGCGCCACCTCGCCGACCCTTCCCGGAAGGATGCAGTTTAACATAAAACCTATCATCAAAGGATGAAATGCCTTCCAAAAACTGATCTTGCTGACCGGTTCCAATATAAGCATCCATCGAAATGCTCTTAATGCAAAACTTATAAAAACAACAAATACAGATGGAAATAACCATAAATAATTAATTGATACCAGGTATTTTAGAAGTTCATTTAATGGAACATTTTTAAAAGCAAAATAAAATGCAGCAATTGAAATTATAATACCTATTGCAAGAAAAATTTTTGCTTTTTTTTTCAATTCGATTCCGGTTTATCCTGATCAGGATAGGATCTTGCGTGCTTTTATTATATCTTTTTTGATTTGTTCTGATAGTTCTGAAATGTTTGAGAACTTTTTTTCATCCCTTAATCTATCTATAAAGTTGACACGAATTTTCTGACCGTAAATATTTTCTTTAAAGTCAAGTATATGAGCCTCAACAGTAAAGATATAATCATCAAAAGTCGGGCTATATCCGATATTTGCCACTCCTTTAAATTTTTCCCCCTTGCATTCAACCATAACGGCATATACTCCAATTTTTGGGCTCAGTTCATCATATAGATTTATATTAGCAGTGGGGAATCCAAGGAGTTTCCCCCCTCTGTCACGCCCAACCTCAACCTTGCCTCTTATCTGGTAATATCTGCCTAATAGTTTTTGGGATTCAGCAACTTTTCCAGCCATGACCAGTTCACGTATTTTTGTGCTGCTGATTCTTTCAGGATAGGTCTTTGATATATGCAACTCGTCGATTACGATTACTTCAAAACCACATTGGTTTCCCAAAGTTTTTAGCAAATCCAGATTTCCCTCACGATTTTTCCCGAAAGTATAATCTTCGCCCACTGCAATTACCTTAATCCCGATGCGCTTGACAAGGATATCTTCCACAAATTCTTTCGCGGGTATGGCTGCAAACTCCTGTGTAAAGGAAATGCAAATAAGAACATCAAGACCGGCCTTTTCTATGAGTTCTACCTTCTGTTCATAAAGGGTAATAAGAGGGGGATGATTATTTTTTTTTAATACTCTGATAGGATGGGGTTCAAAAGTCATGGCGATTGATGTACCATTAAGCGTTGCGGCTTTTTCAATCAGATTATGAAAAAGAGCCTGATGGCCAAGGTGTACGCCATCAAAATTACCTATTGTAATAACAGCATTTTTGTATGGTTTTGTTATCTTATTTATATCTTCAATTATTATCATTCCTAACTTTCCCGCTCAACATAGGTTAATGAACTTGACAAGAATAAAAAAAAAGAATAAATAGAACGTCTTCCGTATAAAATCAACCTTTAATTTGTCATGATTTTAGACGGCAAAGTAAAAAGCCCCAGTTCCAAGGCGCGCAAATCCTGAGGAGAGAGACGTACTTATAGCTACGTCGCAACGACAAAGGATGCAGCGCAACGCAGAAAATGGACTTTTTAAGAAGCCGTTATGATTATGCCGAAGTGGCGGAACTGGTAGACGCGCTAGGTTCAGGGTCTAGTGGGGGTATCTCTGTGGGAGTTCGAGTCTCCCCTTCGGCACCATCTATAAAAAATTAGCCGCAATCTCAAAGGGTTGTGGCTTTTTGGCAATACTCCTCTCCTAAACTGAATGCTGATCCCCGGCCTCTAAATTAGTTATGCTTTATAGATTTTTAGCTGACGCTATCATAATTATCCATTTGATTTTCATTCTATTTGTAATTTCAGGTGGATTATTAGCGCTCAGGAATAAAAGATGGTCGATAGTCCATTTGCCGGCAGTCATATGGGCGGCAGCCATCGAATTTAAAGGCTGGATATGCCCACTTACACCACTTGAAAACTGGTTTCGAGAAAAAGGAGGAAATGCAATTTATCAAGGTGATTTTATAGAGCACTATTTACTTCCAATAATTTATCCCGCAGATCTAACAAGAGGACTGCAAATATTCTTTGGATTATCCGCAATTATTATTAACATCGCCGTATATGTATGGGTTCTTAATAGAATTCGCGTTAAAGTGTAGATCTAATTAAATTTTTGACAGGATATACAGGATGATCAGGATATAAGAAAATGGGGTCAGGTCTGCCTTTGACCCTTATTAATACTGGTTTGTATTTTTCCTATCTGTCTTTTAATTTCTCTATCATATTTTTTAAGCCTCGAAACTCATTTTCGGTGGCAGTGGTGTCGCCTTGATTAGTGATTATAGGTTGACGTGATGGGGCTAAGGAATCTTGCTGTTTTTTGAGTTTGTAAATTTCTGATAATGCATTAACTTATTAGTTCTTGCATGGTGACTACTCACGTAGTCAGGCTGAAGCTGTTTAGGCTGAAGGAGTCAGAAGAGCACGATTGCCATACTTTTAGCGGAAACATCTGATTCTTGCACCAAAGATGGCTTCAAAAAGCTCTTTTTCCTAACAGCCTTCAGCCTATCCACCTGGGTAGTTACCTTGCATGATAACTGAATAAATTTTTAAGGAGAATTATAATAATATGGGTTGGTTTGGAAAAGTTGTTGGAGGTACTATAGGATTTGCATTAGGCGGCCCTCTCGGTGCTGTCGCAGGAGCTGCATTTGGACATACATTTGATTCAAACGGTAAGCAACGCTATATTAATGATAATACACGTTTTTCATCGGGCGAAGAGGCTCAGTTCACCTTTTTTATAGCGGCATTTTCAATGCTTGCAAAGCTTGCTAAAACTGATGGCCGCATATCAAAGGAAGAAATTGATTCCATAGAAGATTTTATGGTTAAAGATTTAAACCTTAATCTTGAAAGCAGAAGACTTGCCATGAACATTTTTCATGCAGCTACCAGATCTCAGGAGACCTTCCATGATTTTGCGAATCAGTTCTACATGCAGTTTAACAGACAGCCTCAGCTCCTGGAACTTATGATGGATATGCTTTTTAGAGTATCTGTTGCCGATGGAGTCCTTAGTGAGAGTGAAGAACAGCTTATTCACTCTGCTGCAAGGGTATTCAACTTCAATGATGCGGAATACAGTAAACTTAAGTCCAGATATATTAAGGATTTTGAAAAATATTATGCAATTCTTGGATGCAGCGGAAATGATTCAGATGCTCAGATAAAAAAGCAGTACAGAAAACTGGTTTTAGAATACCATCCCGATAAGATTGCATCAAAGGGTCTTCCTGAAGAGTTTACAAAATTTGCTAATGATAAATTCCGGGAGATTCAAGGGGCGTATGAAGTCATAAAAAAAGAAAAGGGGATCAAATAGTGCCTGAATGAAAACTGCTAATTTTCCCAATTTCTGCGTCAGGCTTAAATTTTAATCCTCAAAATACTCAATGTATTCCTGCGGTTAAAATTTGCGCCTTCCTTGAACTTGAAAAAATTTTCTAGTTTTCGTTCGGGCACTAAATAGTTCCGAATAAAGAATTATCGTTATTTATTTTTTCAATTTCAGCATCAACTATTGTATTCTTCAAATCATCATTTCCGCTCAAAAATATCGGCAAATAATTTGAAGTCATACCTTTTAAAAAGCCTGTTGCTTTGTCTCTTTTTGCCTCTATAAGAACTTCAACTTTTTTGCCGATATTTTTTTTGTAAAATTCCTTTTTTTTGATATTTCCCAGATCACGCATTGTTTTACATCTTTCTTTAATAATTTTCGATGGTACTTTATCCGGAAAGCTGCTTGCCGGTGTTCCTTTGCGGGAAGAAAAAGGAAAAACATGGAGATAGGTTGCCGGCAGTTCTTCAATTAGATTATATGTATTTTCAAAGGCCTCCTCAGTCTCGCCCGGAAATCCTATAACAGTATCAACTCCTATTGCGGCATCAGGTATTAATTCATGAATTCTATATAGTAACTGCCTGAACATTGATCTTGTATATGGCCGTCGCATTTTTTTTAATATTAAATCATCTCCGCTCTGCAAAGGAATATGGAAATGACGGCAGAAAATATCTGATTCAGCTACTGTCTTTATAATGGCTTCAGTTAATTCAAGAGGTTCTATTGAGCTTAGTCTGACGCGTTCAATAGCCCTTGACTTATTTATATGTTTTATGAGTTCTGTTAAATTTTTTTGTGGCGAGAGATCGAGTCCATAGCGGCCAAGGTGTATGCCGGAAAGGACGACTTCCCGGTATCCGGATTTTTTAATCCGGATGATATTATCTAATATGTTTTTTAAGGGCATGCTGCGGCTGCGGCCTCTGGCATAAGGAACAATGCAGTAGGAGCAAAAAGCGTTGCAGCCGTCCTGTATTTTTAGAAAAGGCCTTGTTCTTTCCCCAAGCGCAACAGGCATTTGCTTGAAAGTTTTTTCATTAATTATGTCATTGTAGATGGTTACAGGAAATACAAAATCTTTTTCTTCTGTTGATGTAATTATTTCCGGGATTTTATGTTTGCCGGCATGGCCGATTATATAATGGACTCCTTTGATTTTTTTAATCTCATCGGGTTCGGTTTGTGCATAACAGCCTGTAACAATTATACGCGCACGCGGGTTAGAGCGTATTGCATGTCTTACTGCCTGCCGTGACTGCATGGCTGCTTTCCGGGTAACAGTGCATGTATTTATTATGCAAAATCCTGAATCTTCTCCTAAAGGAACAGAAGTCCATCCCGACTCTTTCAAGATCTGAATTATGGATTCTGACTCGCAATGATTTACTTTACAGCCTAATGTTGTGATGGAAAAATTTTGCATAAATTCAGCTTTCAATCCAGCCGCCGCCGATTACTTCATCTCCTGTATAGAATACAGCGCCCTGTCCGGGAGTTATAGCTGATTGAGGGTTTTTAAATTTTACAATTGCCGTTTGTTTTCCCATTGGTAGGAGAGTAGCCTCTACTGCTTTGTGACGGTATCTTATACGGACATAAACTTTTATCAAAAAAGTCGGTTCTTGATTTATCCAGTTTATTTTTATAACCTTACATTTTTTTAATAGTAAATCTTTTTTATAACCGACTATCAAAATGTTTCGCTTTATATCAATATTTACAACATAATAAGGCTCGGAAGCAGGACAGTTTATGCCTTTTCTTTGGCCAATGGTATAAAGATGCAGACCTCTGTGTTTGCCCAAAAGGTTGCCGTTAAGATCTTTTATTAGCCCCGGCTTTGGTTTAAATCCTTGTTGTTGTTCAAGGAAATATCCATAATTATTGTCTTTGATAAAGCAGATATCCTGGCTTTCTCTACTTGCAATTGGTTTAAGTCCTTTTTCCTTACTGATTTTTAGAACTTCTGATTTTGTCAAATTTCCAAGAGGAAAACAGGCAGCGGCAAGTTGTTTTTGCTCTAATAAGGCAAGAAAATAAGACTGGTCCTTTTGCGGATCAATACCTTTAAGAAGGTGGTACCTGTTTTTTCTGTCTTTTATTACTCTGGCATAATGCCCTGTTGCAATATGAGTGGCTCCCATTTTGCGGGCAAAATTTAGAACAGTCCCAAATTTAATTGAGCTATTGCATACCATGCATGGGTTGGGGGTTTTGCCGGCCTTATAGGTTTGTATAAAATTATCGACAACATTTTTTTTAAATTCAGTACTACAGTCGATAATTTCAATGCATATGCCAAGTTGTTCGGCTAATTTAGAGATATTTTGGCGAATGTAATCTTTTGTGCCTGAGGGAGTTGTTGCATATGAATTTGTTTCCGGGTTTGCAGGATCTTTAATATTCGTATGATAAAAGGGCCTGGTTTCATATCCGGTTATAAAATGGATACCAATGAGTTTAAGGCCCTGTTTTTTTAATAAATAGGCTGCTGTTAGAGAATCTACGCCGCCGCTTATCGCTATGGCCGTTAACTGTGTCATTCAAAAAAAACGTTCTTTGTAGGGCGAACTTCCATTGCCCTGGGAGGGCAGGCAGGTACGCAAAGTTCACATACACTGCATTTTTTTTGATCAAAGACAATATTCATTTCTGGCCGTTGAATGGATAGAGCGCCGGTTGGGCAGACAGCAGTGCATGCTCCGCAGTGCGTGCATTTTTTATTATCATGCTTTACTTCCTGGGATGCATTCTGAACGTGTACTCCTTCAGTCTTGAGATATTGTACACCTTCTCTGAAGTTTTTTCTGGTTCCGGATAGTTCGAGAACCATAACTCCCTCTTTTCTGGGAAGTACTGTGGCATTAAGGATATTAAAGGTAAGATCATAATCTTTAACAAGGTAACAGACTATAGGCTTTTGAACCATAGTTTTTGGAAAGCGAAGAATAAGTATTTTTGAGTACACAATCGGCCTCCGGGGAATTGTTTATTCTTATATAAACTTATAGTATAAGGATTTCCATTTTTTGCTTAATGAATTCGGTATGATAAGACAGATGAGTAAAAAGTGCCTAAAATGCCTAAAGTTGTAGTACGCCTTCGGCGTGCTAATTATATAATCCAAAACTACAGAAGTTTGTTCTCTCCCTCGTGCATTGATGACTTAAGGAATATATAAAATGGCAGCATTCCTTAACTTTAGGCACTTTAATATACTTTAGCTCACTTTAGGCACTTATATTATGTCCGCACCAAAGGTATGCGCTATTTTTACTGTAATTGCTATTAGATAACATGTCAATATTATGAATTCTTAAAAAGGCAAATTCATCAAGTTTTATATGAAGACAATTTTTGAAAAGGGTTATCTAAATACTGGAAAAAATAAGAGCATTGAGTGGGGCCATATAAGAAATGCTTCCCCAAAGGGTCTTATATTTGTTCCGCCATTGATAGGCGGCAAATTAGCACAACAGGTAATTTCCTTTCGCTGGTTAATTCGCAAGAAATATGACCTTATCTCTTTTAACTTTTCCGGACATGGAGACTCATCAGATAAATTTTCACTTAGATCCTCCAATCAGGATACCTTGCATATGCTTTTACATGTATGCAGGCTGAGCCAAAAAGAAAGTTTGCCTCTATACGGTATAGCTTCCTGTTATTCCGCGATACCCATCCTGTATGCGGCTCACAGTCTGAAGGAACCTTTTAAAAGACTGGTGCTGATAAATGCAATTTCAAAATTATGTCTTAAGTCAGTTATAAATTCTTTTTTTTCATATTACCGGAAAAAATTTTCGCCTCATAAAAGTCTTAAAAAAACAATAGAGGCGGTCAGCTATTACATGGACTTCCTGTTCCCTGGAATTGAAAAAAATGAGAATTATTTTGGTGTGTTAGAACGGAGAAGAACCAGCCTGTTTAGAATTGTATCAGAATTATTTACCTGGAACCCTTTGCATGGTGTATGTTTGGATAAAACTCCTGTTTTATGTCTTTATGCTCGTAAAGATAGAATTCTGGAAATTTTTGATACTGGTTTCAAAAAAAATTATGAGAATGATATTAAACGATTATGCCCACAGGTCACCTTCCATTCTTTGGATGTAGATCATTATTTTTCACAGCCAATGGCGCGAAATGAGGCATTAAAATCAATCAGTTCATTCATTTCATATATTCCTTAACCCCATCCACAGATTACGCAGATTTCACAGATTAAATTTCAAAAATATTTGAAACATACCTAAAAACTGCTCCAAATTCATGATTGACTTTTTATACTAATCTGTATTATACAGATGTGCATAATACAGATTAGTGAAATACTCAAAAAAGGAGAAACTCATGAATCCTTTTAAATACGGTACCATAGTTTCAGGCAAGGATTTTTGTGGAAGGAAAACTTTGCTTAAGCAAATTATCGGATATATCGAATCATCGCAACACATTGTGATCCTGGGTGAAAGGCGGGTTGGAAAATCATCCGCAGTCTATGAGGCTGTTATAAAATGTAATGGGGAGCGCCTCTTATATGTGGATTTGCTGGGCATCAAATCCATCGACGCTCTGTGCAGAAGGATTCTCCGTGCAATTGTTGTCCTGGAGCAAAAAACAGGTTGGTTCGACAAAATAATCAAAACCCTCTCATATCTCAGGCCCACAATTTCAGCGGATCCCATAACATCCATGCCAACCGTTTCTTTTGACGCCTCAGTCGAGATGAAGGCCAATTCAATCCCGGAGGTTTTGACTTTGATTGAATCTCTTGACAAAAAGAGACCGGTGGTCGTGGTCTTTGATGAATTTCAGGACATTTTGAACCTTGAAGATTCCCACGAAGCTCTTGCCATTCTGAGGAGTAAAATACAATTTCAAGGCGATATCCCCTACATATTTGTTGGGAGCATACGGCATAAAATGGATGAGATATTTACACATCACGATTCACCTTTCTTCAAGTCCGCTATCCCCATGACGGTTGATCCCTTGTCCTATAAAGAATTTTCAGAATTCCTGAAAAAGAAATTCATTAGGGGTCAGCGAAAGATTGAGGACGAGGTTTTGGAAAAGGTGTTTGAAATCGCCAACAACATTCCCGGAGATATACAACAGCTCTGTGAGGCCCTCTGGGAAGTAACCTTAGAAAAAGAAATCATAGGCCCGGACAAACTGAAAAACGCCCTTGAATTGATATTTGCCAGGGAACAGAAATCCTACGAAAACTATATCAATCTTTTGACAAATATTCAGCTCAGATGCCTCATGGCAATAGCAAAAGAAGGCGGAAAAAGTGTCTTTTCCATCTCGTTCATGAAATCAGCAGGATTTAATAATCCATCATCTGTTCGAAGAGCAATTACACGAATGCTTAAACTCAATATTTTGTTTGAAATCGGCGGTGAGTTCAGGTTTATAAATCCTTTTTTCAGAGCATGGCTTCCATACAAAGGATAAATCTGAGGAGTATTTGGGGTCAAGTTTGCTCTTGACTCTTACTTATCCTGTCAGCCACCCTATCCACAAGCCTCTTAAGGGTTGAATCCGTCAGCATCTGTTTCTTCATTCTTTACTTTTCCATCTGGGAATGAATTGGTTATAAAATTATTGTTCATATTTTCCTTGGGTTGCCACGAATGCACTAATGTTTTTTTATTTTTTCTTCCAATTGCTTCAATTCTTCAAAATCCTGTTTATCAGCTAATTGAGCATCTGTTATTTTTCTTTTGGCATTGAATTTTTCATAAATATCGTTCACTTGTTTTTCCATTTGAATTTTTGAGATACTACCTTTATGAGCCAGCAGTTCTTTATCGTTTAATTCAATAATACGATCTATATTTTCCTGCCAAAATTTTATGGTGATGTCCTGTCTGTTTTTTATTCTTAATTCGGCTGTTTCTAAAAATACTACCACAAAACGGTTAAGGCTATCTATCTCATCTTCCGTTAAATAGTTTTTGGCAATATAAATATCTTGTTTGCGCACAATAGCGCCTTTCCAACTGGTGAGAGACATGTTGGATTGGTTTTCGTTGGCACGATTTACTACTATTTCAGCGGCTGTTTTCCCGGTAACAGCATAGAGTATTTTGTTTTGAGTTTCGGCAAAAAACATTTGTGTGGCTTTATCCGTACTGTCATAATCACTGCTTAATGAAAACAGATCTCTTGTTTTTTGATAGAACCGTTTTTCAGAAGCACGAATATCACGAATTCGAGCTAAAAATTCATCAAAATAATCAGGGCGTCCATCAGGGTTTTTCAGGCGTTCATCATCCATAACAAAACCCTTGATCATATATTCTTTTAAATTCCGGTTTGCCCACTTACGAAATTGTGTTCCTCTTTTGCTCCGCACCCTAAAACCAATGGCAAGAATCATTTCAAGAGAATAAAAAGTTACATTGTATTTTTTGCCATCTGAGGCAGTTGTTAAGTAATCCTTGACAACTGAATTTGCACTTAATTCCTTTTCATTTAAGATAGTTACAATATGTAAACTTATATTTTGTTTAGAGGTGTCAAAAAGTTCTGCAAGTTGATTCTGGTTCATCCAAATATTGCCGTCTTTGGCAAATAACGAAACAGAAGTTTTGCCGTCTGATGTATTATAAATAATTATATTTTGCTCTTTATTCATAATTTTCATATTCTTTTTTTGTCAGGTCAAATTCCGGCTCTATTATTTTTTCCACTTTGGTGT
>JAIVWD010000004.1:0-38007 GCA_049190315.1 Deltaproteobacteria bacterium
GAACCTTAAAGTTCGGTCCCAGTGGAAACTATAATAAAGAAGAAGTTTAGAATAAATAAAAAAACTAATTACAGCGAGTTTCTCGCTGTGAATTCAAGCATAACTAAAAACTACTCTATCAAAATAAACGAAGTACTATGTCAGTATTCAATATCCTTTGTTAAAGCACTTTAACAATAGAACTGGATACTGACGGTATGGTTCCCGATGTTTTGATAAAGACAGCGTTCCGATGCTTCGGATACTACTGAAACAGAATAATGGAGCGCAACACTGGCAAGACCGACTACTTGCCGAGAGCACCATCTCTTTAAACTGGCGGGGTCGTTTACCTCTTGGCCCCACAAGGTCGCTCAATTCAATTTGAGCGGACGGGCAACGCCAAAGGTGAAATTTCACCTTCTGGAAATGACCAGCACAGGGCGATTGTCATATCAGTTTTTTAGAGGTATGAGAATATGAATAAAGATTTATTTGAAAATGAATTATTGACACAAAAGGAAGTCGCAGAATATTTTAGAGTTGTGCCTGGAACAGTAAAGAACTGGCGAGACCAAAGGCTATTATCATTTTGGCAAGCACCCGGCTCAACAAGAGTTCTATATTACAGCGGGGAAATTAGAGATTTTAGGGACAGAAATACAATTTCAAAGAAAGGAGGTGATAGAGAAAAGGAAACGGCTAAAATTAAGAGGAAAAAGCCTGATATATCATCCACACCAGACAAACAGTGGAGGATATAATTATGGCGAAGAACAAAAATCATCATTTAGAAAAACGTGGAGACGTCTGGCATTTAATAACAATGGTCAGGGGTAAACGCATCAAAAAGGCATTGTCTGGGTCAATAACTGATGCCAGAAGACTTCGGGATAAATACCTTAAAGAAATAAGCCTACTTGGCGACATCCAACGAAATGAGCCTGTAAAAGAGTCCAAATTGTTTGGCGAGGTCGCTCAACAATGGGCTAAAATAATGTCTCAAAAGGTAAAATCTTCAACATTGAAGGATTATCGAGGCGCTATGAATTATTACATTCTGCCCAGGTTTGGAAATGTGCCAATCAATGACATTGATTTTCTGGATGTTGAAGAATTCAGAAGTACTATGAAATGTTCTAATAAAAGGAAAAACAATGTCCTTGTACCAATGCGCTCATTAATGAAGTTCGCCCTAAAAGCAGGATTGATAGACAAAAACCCAATGGATTTGGTAGAGAACCTTTCAGTCAGCAAACCGGAAATTTATCCTATGTCTATCGAAAAAGTTCATCGGTTCCTGGATGTTGTCAATCCCCAATATAAGAACTTTTTTATAGTGGCTTTTTATAGTGGGATGCGTTTCGGAGAGATGGCAGTTCTAAAATGGAAAAACATTGATTTTAAGTTAGGTGTCATCAAGGTCAGGGAAACAAGAGTACGGGGAGAAGAAGGTCGCCCCAAGACCGCAGGTTCAATTAGGGACATTAAAATGTTGCCTCCAACGGTTGAAGCGTTTAGAGACCAGCGGAAAGCCACGATGGGCAAGTCAGATTATGTGTTCCTGAATTTTTATGGTCGCCCACTGCTTCCCAATTCAGTGAGTTTTCATATTTGGAAACCGGCATTAAAGAAAGCGGGATTGAAGCCAAGGTCGCTTTACCAGACCAGGCACACCTTCGCTACATTGATGCTGGATGCTGGGGAACTGCCAGGATGGGTTCAGAAAATGATGGGACACGAGAGCCTGAAAATGATACTGGAACGCTATTATTCCTATATCAAGAACTATCAGCGAGATGACGGTTCTGCGTTTATGGATAATGTCTATAATCCGAGTGTAAAAGAGACTGACAAGACGTCAGACAAAGACGAAAAATCTGAAAATTTTACACCAAATTTACACCAAGATGAAAAAAGGAAATTGGCGTAATTTCCAATCTCCTGTAATCATTAAACAAACAAACGATAATAATGGTGGAGGCGGCGGGAGTCGAACCCGCGTCCGAAAATATTCCACACAGGCATCTACATACTTAGCCTGAACTTTAGCTTTCGCCTGTTCAAGTCTCCTCCAGGCCGGATGCTTGAAAGGCTATCCTGTTTAAGTTTCGCTAATCCTGAAACAGGAAATCAGGAAAAGCTATCCTGCTAATCGTCGCCCTTGCCGGATGCGCAGGAATAATCCGGTAGAACGTTAGCCTAAGCGGCTAAAGCGTAATTATAATCATCTGCGATTATATTAGTTCCAACCTTTTTTACGAGCAGGCAGGAGCTCGGTATGCAGCCGGAGCTTCTTTATCTCCGTCGAAGCCATTTCGCCCCCATAGGGAGGAAATGTTGCAGATATATTGAAAAGAACATTATGAGACCTCTAAAGCATTTTCTAAAGGACTTCATATAATTTAAAATAAGGGATAAATGCCTTAATGTCAAGTTCCAAAGGTTGATAAAAAAATTTGTAGTGTCCTGTCATCTATGTAGTGTCGCAAATATAGCCGTCATTCCCGCGGAAGCGGGAATCCAGAAACACCGAAGTAGTCAGAAATGCTTGTCCTCGACCTGATCGGGGAATGGATTCCCGCCTTCGCGGGAATGACGACTGCCTGATACGATATTTCACGCATGACACGACAGTAGAGGTATTAAGACTTTGTGGGGGTTTATTGAACGAAATAAATCTTTTTGCGAATTTAAAGTCACCGGTTTTCCTTTTTTTCTCTGTCCAGTTCCCTTTTTTGATCGCGCCTTCTGATTGTCTCTCTTTTATCATACTTGCGCTTTCCCCTGGCAAGGGCAAGTGTCATTTTCACTTTTCCTTTTTTAAAATAAATGCTTAAGGGAATCAGAGAGTAACCCATTTCATTTACTTTACCATACAGCTTTTTGATCTCACGCTTGTTCAACAGCAGCTTTCTGGGCCTTAAAGGCTCATGATTGTTCTCTTGAGCAAAAGGATATGCCCCAATATGCATCTGATAAACAAAAACCTCTCCGTTTTTAATCTTTGCGTATGAATCCTTAAGATTAACTCTGCCGATTCTGAGGGATTTGACCTCGGTTCCGACAAGAACCATTCCGGCCTCATAAGTATCTTCTATAAAATAATTATATCTGGCCTTTCTATTTTCTGTAACAATTTTTTTGTGCTCTATCCCCAAATGCCGTCCTCTATCGCGCATACACCTTTTCAGAAAGAATGCTGCCGAATGCTCCTCTAACCAGTTTCTCAACTCCTGAGGCTGTGTTCTGTTTAAAAACATCTTTCATGAAGGCCCTGGCGTCTTCAACTTTAAGTGCCCTTATCATACTCTTTACAGCAGGAATCGACTGAGGGTTCATGCTTAATTCATCTATACCCAGGCCTAAAAGTATAGGCATGTTAATAGGATCGGCAGCCATCTCACCGCACATGAATAGCTTTATCCCTTTGTCTCTGACGACATCGGCGACATTTTTTATCATGCGTATAATAGCAGGATGAAGCGAATGGTAAAGGTGCGCTACATGTCTGTTTCCTCTATCTATTGCCAGTGAGTACTGGATAAGATCATTGGTGCCTAAACTGAAGAAATCTACTTCTCCTGCTAAAATATCCGCAATTATCACGGCAGAAGGGACTTCGATCATTATCCCTAATTCAACATTTCTATTAAAGAGAGTTCCTTCTTTGTCCAGAGCATCAGCAACTTCATCCAATATTCTTTTTGTCTCAAGGACTTCCTCATAGCTCGATATCATGGGAATCAAAATCCTGACATTGCCAAAAGCCGCTGCCCTTAATATGGCCCTGAGCTGTGTTCTGAAGACATCAGGATTCTTCAGACAATACCTTATGGCTCGCAAGCCCAGGGCAGGATTGGCTTCCACGTAATCAGGATTATTACTAAATGCTTTGTCGCCGTTTATGTCGAGAGTGCGGATAGTTACCGGTTTCGGCGCAATCACCTCGACCACATCCTTGTATTTATCAAAAAGCTCATATTCATTTGGCAAACTAGGGCTGCTCAAATACTGGAACTCTGTTCTGTAAAGTCCAATTCCATCTCCGCCGTAATCAATAACTGATACAACTTCTTCAGGAAGCTCGATATTGCCCATAACTTTTAACTGAAACCCATCGGCAGTTTCAGCTTGAAGATGGCTGTCACGGGTAATAGCTGCTTTAAGTTCTTCGTATTTGGCGCTACGAACTCCATACTCCAAAAGAGTTTCTTCAGTGGGATGAATGATTACTGTGCCGACCGTACCATCAATAATAATTAAATCATCATTTTTAATGATATTAGTAGCATTGCCCAGACCCATGACAGCAGGAATCTCAAGGGTTCGGACTATAATGCTTGTATGAGATGTTTTTCCGCCCCGGTCAGTTACAAATCCCTTTATCCGCTCAAGATTTATCTGGCTTGCCTCTGCCGGAGAAAGATCGTTGGCGACAAGTATTACCCGTTTATCAATATCAGCAATTTTTTCTGATTCTGCTCCGACTAGATTTCTCATTATGCGGTCAGATACATATACTATGTCAGTAGCGCGCTCTTTTAAATATGAGTCAGACATATTTTTAAACATGGATTTTACGTCTGATACTACCTTTTTGAGAGCCCACTCCGCATTTACCTTTTCATTTTTAATTGCTTCAATTGTCCTGCCATACAGCATCTTATCTTTAAGCAGGACTTTGTGAGTTTCAAGTATATATGTATGATCGCGCAACTCATCGGGAGCATTAGTTATAATTGTAAGCAGTTGCTGCTTTGCCTTGTTCACAGCGCTTTTGAAACGTTTTATCTCATCCTGCACATTATCTTCGCTGATAAAATACTTCTTTACAACGTCCACGCCTTCTATATCGACCAGATAAGCCTTTCCTATACAAATGCCAGGAGAAGCATTTATTCCGGTTAATATAATCTCTCTCGAAGCAATATCTGTCATATTCAGCTTAATTCTCCAAACCCTGCCTCAAACTGCTTTACAGTATTGTTTAAAATCTCAAGGTCTGATTGATCATCGATCTTAAGTGTAATTTTAGACCCTTTTGCGCACTCAAGAGTCAGGATATCAAGGATGCTTGAAGCATCCACCTTTTGTTTGTCTTTAATTATCCAGACGTTATAATTTGCTTTCCTGGCGATCTCCGCAATCTTGGCAGCGGACCTCGCATGAAGGCCAAGCTCGTTTATTACAATAACATCACGTGAAAATTCAGTCACCAGTCTAATCGAATAATAAGTTTGATTTTTTATCTATAAAAAAACGCTTAATTTTCATCGCTCTCTAACCTTGAACCGTGAACCCTTGAACCCGTGAACCGTGAACCAGAGTAGTTACTCAATTTTTATCAGCCCGCTTATAACTTGTCAAACTTTAACCTAAATTGAGCGATTTTTTACTTGATCTGCACCAATCTCTTGCGCATCAAGGACTTGCGAAAAGTCTCGACATATCCATTGGTATGCCTACGCTTTTCGCAAACCTTGCTGCATCAAGACCTTGGCACATTTCTTCGCAAAAAATCGCTCAACTTAGGTTTAATCAGTGATAAATCACAGTAATCGTTCACGGGTTCAGAGGTTCAAGGTTCACCGACGGGTACCATGGACAAACTTGTTTGTCCGTGCCCCTTTTCTGCCGAAAAATTTTAAAAAACGCACATGACCTCAATCCTTAATCATTGAAATACCAGACGGTCGTTCTCGCTACTCTCCATTGACGCATCTTGCACGGACAAACAAGTTTGTCCATGGCACCCCCTTAGGCGCAGCCAAGAAACTATGGTAGATCCCTTTCATGGTACGACAGGTAGTAGTTGGAGTCGGTAGTCCATTACTCCCTGAACCATAAACCGTGAACCGTGAACTGTAAACCATTTTATGAATAGAACTCTTTTATCTTTCCAATTAGATATGCCTGTTGCTCATATGAAAGTTCAGGATATACGGGAAGGGCTAAAGTGTGTGAGGCAGCGTATTCACCCACAGGAAAATCTCCTTTTCCGTAATTCAGATTTGAAAAGCAATCCTGGAGATGCATGGGAACAGGATAGTAAATCTCCGTCCCTATGCCTGCATCAGTTAAAAACATTTTAAGATCGTCTCTTTTTTCCTTCAAATTTATTACAAACTGATTGTAAATATGCCGGTTTTCCTTTTCAGTCGGAAGATTAACAATATCCTCCAACCCTGCGTCAATAAAAAGTTTTCTATATTTATCCGCATTTGCCTGCCGCGCCTCAGTCCAGCCGTCAAGATAATTCAGTTTAATGGATACAATGGCTGCCTGAAGTGCATCCAGCCTGAAATTTCCTCCTACTTTGTTATGATAATATTTTAAATGCGATCCGTGAACTCTCAGCAAGCGCAATTTATCAAAGAACTCATCTGAATTTGTTGTAACAATTCCGCCATCTCCAAAGGCTCCGAGATTTTTTGAAGGAAAAAAAGAAAAACAGCCGAAATCACCCATTGAGCCGGCACGCTTCCCCTTATATTCCGCACCAATGGCCTGTGCTGCATCTTCAATAACAATAAGATTATACTGTGCTGCTATCTCAAGGATAGAATCCATGTCACAACATTGACCATATAGATGGACCGGGATTATTGCTTTTAACTTACCCCTTTCTTCTCCCGTCATGCCATCTATTACTCTGGAAATGCTCTCAGGTGAGATATTATAAGTTTCAGGATCAATATCCGCAAAAACAGGAGTTGCTCCAGTGCGGGCTATTGAACCTGCTGTTGCAAAAAAAGTATAAGTTGAAGTGATAACTTTATCCTCAGGTCCGATATCGGCAGCCATAAGTGAAACAAGAAGAGCGTCGGTTCCTGAAGACACGCCGACTGCATGTTTTGAAGAGCAATATTCAGCTATCTCTTTTTCCAGGCCTTCGACTCGTGGACCAAGTATAAAATACTGGCTCTCAAAAATCTCTTCGGTAACTTTCATGACTTCTTCTTTAATCGTCTGATACTGCAACTTAAGATCCAGTAACGGTACTTTCATATTATTTTTTCCTTCAGCCTTTTTCCTTCAGCCTTCAGCCTTCAGCCTTTAACCTTTACTCTAATAATACAAACCGGCTCTTTCTCCGGGTTGTCAATTTTAATTGATTCATTGCCGAAAATTATTTTTGACTCTCCCCTGGTTAAAAATTCGGTTTCCATGTTTAATGTGATTTTCACATAGCCTTTAATCACAATCAGGTGTTGTAAAGCCGGCTTTTCAACTTTAAATTGAAGGTTTGAATCAGGATATATGACAAGTCTTTCAACTTTAATATCATCTTCATGTTCAAGAACAGTCAGGCTGCCCCAGGAATGGTGAACTTTATTATGCTTCTGATATTCTTTTCTTCCCTTTCCCTTTAGCTGATTAACAATAGATTTTACATCCCTGCTGTTATCAAGATCCGAAACAAATACGGAATCCGGCGTTTCAACGACAACTATTCCATTTAGATGGTTTGTAGCGATCAGCCTGTCCCGGCCCATTATAAAACAGCCCTTGGTATCCTTTGCAATAACATCTCCATCAATAACATTATTGTCCCCATCTTTTGGAAGAAAATCATAAAGAGACTTCCATGATCCTATATCGCTCCATCCAAAGTCAGATGGCAGAACAACTCCTTTATCCGTATTTTCCATTATGGCATAATCTATAGAAATGTCCGGCAGCCTCTTATATTCATCTACTGTTATTGGGTCTTTTGAAATAATATCTTCCATTATTTTAAGGAGTTCCGGCTGGTATTTGCGAAACTCTTCAATCATTACAGAACCCATGAAAACAAACATCCCGCTGTTCCAGAAAAAGTTTCCAGCCTTAACATACTTTTCTGCAGTTTCCGCATCCGGCTTCTCAACAAATCTCTTAAGCGCTAATGCTCCATCAAATATCTCGCCGGCACCTTCAACATACCCATATCCTGTCTCAGGATAATTGGGTTTAATACCAAAGGTTACAATATAACCCTTGTCGGCAAGACGTATTGCTGAATTTAACTTATTATGAAAACTCTCTATATCTCTAATTACATGATCAGCAGGAAAAACACACAGTATGGCATCCCGTTTACTTTTTAAAATATTGAGTACTGCAAGCAGAATAGCGGGCGCTGTATTTCTGCCACACGGTTCACAAATGATTTTTCCTTCAGACCGGACGCCTATCTCAGCCATGTGCCTCGCTGTCTCGTGAAAATGTTCCTTTCCGCATACAATTCTTATTCGTTCTGTGTCAACCACAGGGCTCAGCCTCTTTATAGTGCTCTGAACAAGAGAATCTTTACCTATAAACTTTACAAGCTGCTTGGGATAGAGTTCTCTTGATACAGGCCAAAGACGCGTTCCAGCCCCACCTGCTAACAAGACAGCATATACATTTTCCTTCAGGTCAGGCATTTCTATATCTTCCTTTTTTTCTGTTTTCTTTTTTCTCTTTATATTCAGAGTCGCATATCGTTTCTACGGCATTATAACCAAGAAGCTCATTTACTGCACTGGTCAATGCCAAACCGGCCTTTAATTTCATTGTATCAGGCAGAGCTATGACTGTATCTGTTTCTTCAGGACTAAATAAATGAATATATGCATTGCATGAACCCGGATATCTTTTAAGAATATCATTTAATCTTAAAAGCAAATCTTTTCCTGTTTTATTTTTATCCAGATTAAAATGAATACTTGCGGTCCAGGTTTCCTCAGCTTTCTCAATCGGCACTATGGTATCTGCCAAAATTTTTACAGAATTCTCATCCCTTTTTACCCGTCCCTGTATAATGACAGTGTTATCTTCAACCAGGAGTTCTTGAACCGCTGCATAAACTGAAGAAAATATTATGATTTCAACGGTTCTATGCTGATCTTCCAGTGTAACAAAGGCCATTAAATCGCCCTTTTTTGTCTTTATGGTCTTAATATTAATAATAATGCCGCCGATCCTGACAATTTCACCATCGTTTTTTTCCTTTAAAGAAATTGTATTCGCATTGGTGAATTTATCCAGCAGGTCATCGAACTTTGTCAAAGGATGACCGGTTATATAGAAACCAAGAGCTTCCTTTTCAAAAGCTAAAAGCTGTCTTTCATCCCATTCATCCATACTTGACATTTTAGGAAGATTTATATCTTGCCGGACTCCTCCCATATTGAATAATCCCATCTGGGGGTCTGTTCTCTCCTTCTGAACCCTTTGGCCATAATCAATGGCATTTTCCAGAGATGCCGTCATCTGGGAACGATTAGCTCCTGTAGAATCAAAGGCACCACATTTAATAAGGCTTTCAATAACTCTTTTGTTAGCTTTTTTAAGATCCACTCGTTCACAAAAATCAAACAGAGAAGAAAATCTTCCCTCTTTTCTATCATCTATTATAACTTCAATAGCTCCTTCCCCAACATTCTTAACAGCAACCAGTCCGAACCTGATCTTCGAACCTATCACCGTAAATTCCTTGTCGCTTTCATTTATATCAGGAGGAAGCACTTCTATGCCGTGATGCCGGCATTCGGCTATATATTTTACTACTCCATCGATTGAGTGAATCTCGCCGGTAAGCAGCGAAGCCATGAACTCAACAGGAAAATGCGCTTTAAGAAAAGCTGTCTGATATGCAATAAGGGCATAAGCCGCGCTGTGCGACTTGTTAAATCCGTAACCTCCAAATTTTTCAATTAGATCAAAGAGTGTTTTTGCTTTTTGGGATTGGATGCCCCGTTCCTTAGCCCCCTTTGTAAAACGCAGCCTTTGCCTGGCCATAATTGCAGGTTTTTTCTTGCCCATGGCTTTTCTTAAATCATCAGCATCAGACATGGAATAGTCGGCAACAGATGCCGCAATTCTCATGACCTGTTCCTGATACACAATAACTCCGTAAGTTTCCTTCAGTATAGGCTCAAGCTCGGGCAAAAGATATACTACCTCTTTTTTTCCATGTTTTCTTTCTACATAATCATCAATCATCCCGCTTTCCATGGGTCCTGGCCGGTAAAGAGCTACAAGCGCTATAACATCATCAAAGCATTCGGGCTTTAACTTCATAAGCAGATCCTTCATACCGGAACTTTCCAACTGGAACACTCCAACGGTATCACCCGAAACAAGAAGCTTGTATGTATCAGGATCGGCCAAATTTATATTTGTAAGATCGGGAGGGGTGCCGCCCTGTTTGGCGATAAGAGATAATGTATTTGCAATAACGGTAAGGTTGCGAAGCCCAAGAAAATCGAATTTTACAAGCCCTATCTTCTCGACACATTTCATATCGAACTGTGTCAGAACTTCTCCTTTTTTACCCTTATACAGCGGCAAATATTCCACAAGCGGCTTGTCGGAAACAACGACGCCGGCAGCATGAGTCGATGCATGCCGGGGAAGTCCTTCCAGAACACGGCAGGTATTCAACAAATCGTTGATTTCCGGTTTTTCTTCTGCAATTGACCTAAGCCTGGGTTCCTGCTTCAGGGCATTATCCAGACTAATATTCAAGACATCCGGCACCATTTTTGCTATTGCATCTACTTCACGCAGAGGTATATCCAGAGCACGGCCCACATCGCGTATCACAGCTCTGGTCTTTAGTTTTCCGAACGTAATAATTTGAGCCACATAGTCAGCGCCGCCATATTTTTTAACAACATACCTGAATATTTCTTCCCGGCCATTTATGCAGAAATCAACATCAATATCAGGCATGCTCTTACGACCGGGATTAAGAAAACGCTCAAAAATCAAACCGTGTTCAATTGGATCTAAATCAGTAATTCCAAGAGAATAGGCAACAAGACTGCCGGCTACCGAACCTCTGCCGGGGCCCACAGGAATATTGTGTTTTTTGGCATACAGGATGAAATCAGCAACAATCAAAAAGTATCCGGGAAAACCCATGGAATTTATAGTTGCAATCTCGCTTTTTATACGTTCTTTATACTGACTTTCATCAATCTCAGGATTCTTTTCCTTTACGCGCTTTATTTTTTGATTATATCCTTCCCAGGCTTTTTGCTCAAAAAACTCCTCGGCAGTCTGTCCTGATGAGGTTTCAAATTTTGGGAAGTGATAAGATTTAAAATCAAACTCAATATTACATCTCTTGGCTATACTGACTGTATTCTCTAAAGCTCCCGGATAGCTTTTGAAATAATTGTGCATCTCTTCTCTTGATTTGAAATAGAGCTGATCGGTTCCAAATTTGAAGTGATCCGGGTCATAAATGGTCTTTCCAGTCTGTACACACAAAAGGATCTCATGAGCACGAGCGTCTTCTTTGTCAAGATAGTGGCAGTCATTGGTAGCAATTAGAGGAATTGAGAGCCTTTCACTCATGTCAAGGAGGGCATTGTTCACTTTTTCCTGCATATGAATCCCGTTATTTTGAACCTCAAGGAAAAAGTTGCCCTCACCGAAGATGTCAAGATAAGTTCGCGCAGCCTCATCAGCCCCATCCAGGCTGTTCTCACTAATAAGCCTTGGAATTTCACCGTGAAGACATGCCGAAAGGCCAATAAGCCCTTTACTGTGTTCTCTTAATACATTCCTGTCAATGCGGGGCTTATGGTAAAAACCTTTGAATTGAGCAATTGTAGCCAGTTTGCATAAATTACGGTATCCTTCAGTATTTTCAGCCAGAATGACCAGGTGGGAAAGCCCTTTATTATCCAACACGGTTTTATCAGTAAGGTTGCGAGGTGCAATATAAAATTCGCATCCTATTATCGGTTTGACCCCTGCTTTACCGGCCTTCTCAAAAAATTCAAGAACTCCGAACATAGTGCCATGATCGGTAATGGCCACGGAATCCATTCCAAAATCAATTGCACGTTTTAAAAGGGCATCAATCCTTATTGCACCGTCTAAAAGGCTGTATTGTGTATGAACATGAAGATGAACGAAAGGGGGAACGGTATGAGTCATTTAGTTTTGGTTTCATCCTGTTATTAATTATCACCTTCGTGGAGGTGTTGGCATGAAAGTGCCTAAAGTGAGCTAAAATGCCTAAAGTTATGGTACGCCTTTGGCGTAGCTATAGATTTTCAGGGCTTGGTTATAAGTTCAGATAGAAACAAAGAGAACAAAGTTATATAGTAAAAAAAATAAAATTGGTAGCGCCGAAGGTGCATTCCTCAACTTTAGGCACTTTAATATACTTTAGCTCACTTTAGGCACTTTTTAGTCAAGACTATAGTTAGGTGCTTCCTTGGTAATTATTACATCATGGACATGGCTTTCGCGTAAACCCGCAGCAGTAATCTTAACAAACCTGGCTTTTTCTCTCAATTCTTCAATAGTCTGGCAACCCACATATCCCATACCTGCCCTCAATCCTCCAACGAGCTGAAAAACATTCGCAGAAAGTGAGCCCTTGTATGGCACGCGCCCGACTATGCCTTCAGGAACCAGCTTGTCATTCTCAATTGCTTCACTCTGGTAGTATCTGTCCTTACTTCCCTTTTTCATTGCTTCAATAGATCCCATGCCCCTGTATAACTTGTAGCTGCGGCCCTGGAAAAATATTGACTCGCCCGGGCTTTCCTCTATTCCGGCAAAAAGCCCTCCGATCATTACCACATGCGCACCCGCTCCAATAGCTTTTGTAATATCGCCTGAAAATTTTATACCGCCGTCAGCAATCAAAGGCACACCGGTCTTATTTGATATGGATCTGCAATTCATTATACCTGTAACCTGAGGAATGCCTATACCCGCCACTATACGAGTAGTGCATATAGACCCCGGCCCTATTCCGATTTTTACTCCGTCAACCCCGGCTTTAACAAGATCATCGGCACCTTTCGCAGTGCCGACATTACCTGCAATCAGCTCAATGTCATCGAAATTACTTTTTAAAATTTTTACAGCATCTATAACGTTTTTTGAATGACCGTGAGATGTATCTATTAATATAACATCAGCACCTGCTTTTAAAAGCGCTTCTGCACGCTCTTGCATATCAGGACCGACACCAACGGCAGCTCCGACCCTCAGCCTGCCCATGCTATCCTTACAGGCGTTAGGATATTTTTTTATCTTCTCAATATCCTTTATGGTTATCATGCCTGTAAGTCGTCCATTTTTATCAACCACAAGAAGTTTTTCAATCCTGTGTTTATGAAGCAGTTTCTTAGAATCTTCCAGGGTGATTCCCTCTGATACCGTAACAAGATTTTCTTTGGTCATTACTTCTGAAACTTTTTTCTCCATATTGGTTTCGAATCTCAGATCCCTGTTTGTCACAATGCCGACCAGTTGATCTCCTTTTGTAACAGGAAGTCCGGAAATGCGGTACTCTTCCATAAGCTTAAGCACCTCATGGACCGGCTGGTCAGGATGAACCGTAACCGGATCAATAATCATACCGCTTTCCGATTTTTTTACTTTATCTACCTCCAGAACCTGACTTTTTATACTCATGTTTCGATGTATAAAACCTAATCCCCCCTCTCGCGCCATACCTATAGATGTTCTGGCCTCAGTTACGGTATCCATGGCAGCGCTGACGATAGGGATATTTAAGGTAAGGTTTTTAGTCAAACGGGTACTGACATTCACATCTTTGGGCAATACATCAGAATAGCCGGGGATCAGTAAAACATCATCAAAAGAATATGCCTCTTCAGGTGGTATTTTGATCATAAATTTCTCCAGAAATTATTGTTAATCGTATAGGAAATCCCATTTTTTGCCTAATGAATTCGGTACCATAGGACAGGTAGATTGTTGAGCGAAAAGTGCCTAAAGTATATTAAAGTGCCTAAAATGCCTAAAGTTAAGGAATTCTACCATTTTATACATGCCTGCCTGCTGGTAGGTGGGTTTCTAAGCCATCAATCCACAAATTGAGGCACACTCTAAGTGTTGTTGGGTTATCAATTAGCACGCCGAAGGCGTACCACAACTTTAGGCACTTTAATATACTTTAGCTCACTTTAGGCACTTTAAATGTTCGCACCAAAAGTACGCCAATTAAATAGGAGTTTAATTGTTATTTTTTTCAAGCAATACCCTATCTTTTATTATCTACCATTTATTTGCTTTCTTGACAATGAAATAAAACGCAAATAAATAAGAGCCTGTTTTGAGCATTCGATCTTCATCGCTTCCTAACCTTGAACCTGAGTAGTTACTATTAAAATATTATGCTGATAGAAATAAACTCCAAAAATCCGCAGACACGACTAATTTGCAGAGTTGTCGAACATCTCAAAAGAGGTGGTATCATCGCCTATCCGACCGATACCTATTACGGGATAGGTTGCGATATAATGAATAAAAAGGCTATTGAAAAGATATACCAGTTAAAACAGCGCAATAAAAACAAGCCTTTCAGTTTTATTTGCTCGGGGCTCAAAAACATAAGCCATTATGCAAAAGTTTCAAATTATGCTTACAAAAACATGAAGCGACTTTTGCCGGGCCCTTATACTTTTATTCTTGAAGGTTCGAAACTTGTTCCTAAAATAATGTTGACCAAACGAAAAACCGCTGGAATTCGTGTGCCTGACAATGCTATTTGCTTAGCGCTGGTTGAAGAATTAGGCAATCCGATTATTACCACCAGTGCAACGATGCCTGATGGTTCAATCCTTAATGACCCATCACTTATTCATGATTTTTTTCAATCCAGAATAGATTTTGTAATTGACGGGGGAACGCCTATCCCGGGACAGCCTTCCAGTATAATATCTTTGATAAACGATATGCCTGAAATCATACGAAAAGGCTTGGGCGATGTGAGCGCTTTTGAGTAAAATCTAAATTGAGCGCTTTTAATTTTCGCTGCATCCTGCAGGGCTATAAAGATACTTTGCAAACAAACGTGGATTGATAAAACGGTTTGCAACCTCCCTTAAGGATGAATTCACAAGGTATTTTAAAACAGAAAACTTCTTCTCTGGAGGATAAACTGCCGATATCTTCCCTTTTATTCCCCCCATGCGTCCTGCCCATTCTATTGCATCCTCAAGATTTCCAAAACGATCAACAAGGCCTATTTTTTTTGCCTCTTCTCCTGAAAATATCCGTCCATCAGCAAATTTGTCTACTTTTGACTGCTCTAAGCCTCTTCCTTCGGCAATGGCCTTAATGAATTGTCTATGGATTTGATTCACAAGATTACGCAGAATTTCTTCTTCCTTTTCGGTCATCTCTCTGACCGGAGATCCTATATCCTTGTACTCACCGCTTTTGATAACAACGGGAACCAGGCCTATTTTTTTAAGAAGCTCCTGAAAATTTGAATATCCCATAATGACACCTATGCTGCCGGTTATGGTGCCCGGATTTGCAACAATGCCGTCTGCGCCGGCAGCGATATAATAACCTCCGGAAGCAGCCACGCCACCCAGAGAAGCTATAACCTTTTTGCTTTCAGAAGTCTTTCTTATCTCCCTGAAAATTTCCTGTGAAGGCCCCACTCCGCCACCGGGCGAATCAATTCTAACAACTATGGCCTTGACGGAATCATCCTCACGGAAGCGCTTAAGATTATGAATTATATCTTTTGAATCCACTATAGCGCCGATTATCTCTATAACACCGACTTTTTCTCCAAATTCAAAATCCGCATTTCTTGTACTAAGAATAAAAAGCAGAGATAATCCAATAATTGCAACAGATGTTACAGATGTAAATATCAGGATAAAAAAAAGATATGGGTGTCTGCGGGAAAACATAATATAATTTTAAAGTAACCGTTCACGGTTAACAGTTTACAGTTAACGGCTGATCAAAACATATCAGCCGGAGGCTCCAGTCCTGCCTGCGGCAGGCAAGTATGAGAACTCAAGTTTATACCTAAGTTGAGCAATTTTTTGCAAAGAAATGTGCCAAGATCTTGATGCGCAAGAAATTGATGCAGGTCGAGTAAAAAACCGCTCAATTTAGGGTTAATATTTCATATGAGGTTAAGGGGTGTTTACCGTAAACTGTGAACTGTGAACCGTTAACCATTATAAATTTAATTCCCGTTCAACTTTTCTTGAAGATTCTCACGCAAGATTTCTCCAAAAGTTGAAGTTGCAGGCCTCGCGTTGTTTACATATTCGCTTAGCAGGCCCTCCTTATCTTCAACCTCAAGCCGTTTGACTGAAAGGCCTATTCTTCTTTCTTCACTATTTATATTCATGACCCTGGCAGTTATAACATCGCCTACATTAAACTTGCCGACCGGGGTTTTTATTTTTTCCTTGCTGATTTCAGATACATGAACGAGGCCTTCAATTCCTTCTTCAAGTTCAACAAAAATTCCAAAATCGGTAATATTAGTAATTGTGCCTGCTATCTCCTTGCCGACCACATACCGTTCCGCTACAGTTTTCCAGGGATCGGTTTGCAGTTGTTTGATACCCAGAGAAAATCTTTCATTCTCCTTTTCGATATCAAGAACTATAGCCTGAATCACATCGCCTTTCTTGTATAACTCAGATGGGTGTTTAATACGCTTTGTCCAGGAAATATCCGATATATGTACAAGGCCGTCTATTCCCTCATCAATACCGATAAAAAGCCCAAAATCCGTTATATTCTTGATTTTGCCTTCAATAGTTGTACCGGTTGGATATTTCTCACTGATTACATCCCATGGATTTGGAACGACCTGCTTCATTCCAAGAGAAATACGCCTGTTTTCCGGTTTAATATCCAGAACAACTGCATCAACCATATCTCCAATAGAAACAACTTTGGAGGGATGGCGAATCTTTCTGGTCCATGACATTTCAGAAACGTGAATCAGGCCTTCGATACCCTCTTCCAGTTCAACAAATGCTCCGTAATCCGTCAGGCTCACAACCTTCCCTGTTATACGTGAACCCAGTGAATATTTTTCTGCAGCAGCCAGCCAGGGATCCTCGACAAGTTGTTTCATGCCCAAAGATACTCTTTCCCTCTCCATATCAAGGCTGAGAATCTTTACGGTTATCTTATCACCAACCGAAAAAAGTTCGGATGGATGTTTAACACGCCCCCATGAAATATCTGTTATATGAAGAAGACCGTCCACACCGCCCAGATCAACAAATACACCATATTCGGTAATATTTTTTACTACTCCCTCAACAACCTTGTCTTCATGAATAGCTTCCAGGGTTAAAGCCCTTTTAGCCTCACGCTCCTGCTCAAGAATGGCCCGCCTTGATAAAACTATATTACTTCGTTTTCTGTTATACTTTAACATTTTGAATTCTAATTTCTTGCCGACCAAATCGTCAAGGTTGCGAATAGGCCTTAAATCCGCCTGTGAACCAGGTAAAAATGCCTGAACCCCTATATCAACTGAAAAACCGCCTTTTACACGGGTTAAAATAACGCCTTCTACTGTTCCATCTTCATCAAAAGTCTTCTTTATTTCTTCCCAAACCTTAACCTTGACTGCCTTTTCCTTGGAGAGGACGACACGCTCTTCATCTTCATCCCAGAATTCAACCATTACTTCTACATCGTCACCCATGTTGACGTGTATCTCACCCTTTTCATCTTTGAATTCATTAATGCGTATCTGCCCTTCTGATTTGTATCCTATATCAACAAGAACATAATCCTTATCAACTGATATTATTCTGCCGATAACAACTTCACCTTCAGCAAAACGCTTGAAGCTTTCTTCATACATATCCATCAAATTTTCCATGCCGGCACCGGCATCCTGAACATCTTCCGATGTATCAGCAGCAGCTTTATCTAAATCAACCTCTTCTTCGTTTTGTTGTCCAACCGCCGCCCCTGACAAATCCTCCTCGCCAGGATGATGTTCGGCTGAATCGTTTTTTAAAGAATTATCCATGAAACAAAATACCCCCCTTGACCAATATTATAATACTGCTATTTAAAAAATAGCATAACCTTTTTTTTATAACAAACCAACTATCAAAAAACAACGATTAATTTTATTAAATCGTTTTCTATTTACCCATTCAACTATTTAGTGCCTGAACGAAAAGCTATTAAATCGATTTGTTGGGTTTCGCCCTGATAAATTAAGTTCTTCCAAATGATTGATTTTTGTAGGTTGGGTTGAGGCACGAAACCCAACAAAATTGAGGGGCTCAACCCAACCTACAAGAAATCGAGGTTTTCGTTTTGGCACTACTTATGTATTAAGCTCAGGCTGCGCAGATTCCGTATAATGGCAGTATGTCACGAATCACGATCAGACGGTGCGCCTGTAATGCATCGTGAAACAGTTTCCAGTCACTGCTCAAAAACGAAGGGTCATAAGGGAAAATGTCGCTTTTTTTGTCTTTGATCTTTCGTGTCCCTAAGGTCTGATGTTTCCAGGACCCCGTCCCCTTGGCCCGATACTCTAGTTTGACAGAAGGAAAACTGAAGTAACCATTACGGATGGCACGAAGCCATTTGCGGTGACGATCGTGTCCGTCCTCATCTGTAAAGGAGCTAAACAGATCCGTAATTTTGTCCCGGTCATTAACCGGCAGACCCGGAACGTTGGCATCGGGATCACCCACACGATAACGCTGCATGGTTTTGCACATTTCATTTGCCGCTTCTGAGAAGTCTTTGGTATTATCCCGCCTTACGATATTTCCGTGACAGTCCTCGTAGTTCCATTTCAGATAAGGTCTGTCAGGATAGCTCAGCGCAGCGCCATGTCCCAGAGGCAATGCGTCGCCGACAAACTTCCCGGCTGCTTCATCAAAAGCGTCACCAAAAAAATCTTTGAGCTTTCCAAAAAAACCGGCATCAGGCTGGTCGTTGTCGTCAAGCGCCCGTATGTTGTTAACATTATGAACAATGCCGGCAAACCCCTGGTGTGCCCATGTATCAGCATACACATGCATGGTGACGCCGAGCCGGTGAAGTCCATAAAGAGCATGCCGGTCCTCAATACATAATCGAACCATATCCTGTGCCACATAGCTATTGGGTCGGCAGATAATTTTTTCGACAAAGCTCCCTTCTGGGTTCTCACCGGGCTTTATGCCTCCATTGCCGGGCAAAAAGTGGAATGGTATCCATACGAAATGATTGGCCAGCTTATGAAAATTTCTGTAGTCTAACATTTTATGCGCGGAGCTGATATGAGAATACATAGCACCGTTGTCAAATCGGGTGGCGCCGGAGTTGGTAGCATCATCCACATATTGTGAGCAGTAAGCAATGGTTTCGGCATCTCGATGAGCGAAACCGGCTAACCGTGCGACAGTGTATGTTACGCCATGATGAAAGTCTATCTGCATTTGTTTTTCCTCCTTATTGTGAAAGGGTTACTTATGCTGAAGTCTATTATTCTGCAAAAGTTTTCCAAATGAATTATTGTGCTATAATTTTAATGGGTTAAGCTTAAGATTGAAAATTGGCTATTGAAAATGAAAATTGGTGGTACGCCTTCGGCGTGCTAATTTAAACAATTACAAGATGTTAAGTCATTTGGGAAACTTTTATTATTCCGTATCAAAGAGAATGAAATCTTTTACAGCGTGCCAGTCATCATCCATCAACATAAAGTAACCAAAGTTTTCATATTTGTACAGGGTGTGGTCTGTTCCCGGGTCATATGGGATTTTCGGCCTGGTGGAATAGACCAACTGGCCAAGATACAATCCATCGGCTATTCTTACTACTTCGTCGAAACAGAGGTGATCAGGGGGCATAGTATGAAATTCAGGCCAGCGATAATTGAACTGGAGGAGCTCCTTTTCCCTGTTTTCCGGGTTAAATGACTTACCGTTTGCGGCGATAAAGTAAAAACTCTTTACGTGAATTTCCTTCCTCTTCTCCTCTTCATCCGGATACTCCACGACCATTCCTATCTTATCCAAATGCTCGATAAAAGCGGTAGCGGGAAGAGAGAGGTCAATGTCCTTTCTATACGTATTTGCGCCGAGTATGATGGGCTCCACCCCTTCATAGTACCGTGCATTATCTCCGATGTACCTCTTTATATCATCCACCGTGGTGCTGCTGAAGGTCTTGCCTGACCAGGGAGAAAATGGCCTGATCGCCGGATATAGATCGTTCAGGACACTCCGGTCAAATTTCGTCAAAAAGCCGGCATTTTTGAAAGACACAACGCCTCCGTGCAAAAAGCCGTTAATGCCGTCGGGCCGTTCACCACACATGAAGATCTTGTGCAGCTCATCAAAATATTCGTCTTTGAAGGAATCTCCTTTTTGGATGCCCTCATAAATATCCTGGAGATAGTGCAGAATGGTTGGCCGGTCTCCCAGTGCTTCTTGAATGGCTTTGCCCTCCGGGCATTCTATGAAGGTAAACGTGGTAAATTTTTCATGCAGATCATCAGCTATCGTATATGTTAAATCAGGAAAGAGTTTGTTCTTTTCATGAAGCCACGTGTCGTCCATGAGGGCAAAATACCCGAAATTTCTGTACTTATAATCTTTCGCTTGCACTTTTGGACTGTATTTTTCAAAAAGGTGTTTTGGGGCAGTGGCGTAGTAAAGCTTGCCCAGGTAAAGGCCTTTTGATATTTCTACTATCTCGTCTATAAGAAGCCTGTTGGGAAGGCGGTTCGACAGGCTCTCCCATCGATAGTTCAGAGCAATGACTTCCTTTTCCGGATGTTCAGGGTTTACTGAAAGAGCTTTCTGAGCAATAAAAAGTCCGCCCTTTGCGTGTATCCATGACCGTTGTCTTCTTTCGGGCTTTGGAAGACTCTCCATGTCTATGACAGCGGAAAGGAGATAGTTCGAAAGCTTATTTACAATGTTTTTGTTCTCCTTCCTGAAGGAATTTATTCCAAGATAGGCCGTTTCTTTGCTGTCTTTAAAGCCTTCTGTCAATTCGTCTAATCGCTTCTGATCAATTTTTTTGAAGTTTTTGCCTGCCCAGGGAGATGTCTTGGAAAACACTCTTCCATAAAGGGCCTGAAGGATGTCAAGCTCTTCTCCGATCCCAAGTTTTCGACGGGCATCTTCAACCACTGTGTAAATATCGAGCCCTGTTTTGAGACTGATGGTAATACCATGGTGATAGCCGTCCATATCCCCGGGGGTCCTGCCGCAAAGAAAGAGCGTATCCAGTTTTTTTCCTATTTCTCCATGAGATTTACCCTTGTTCAAAATCTCTGCGTAGTAATGAATAAGTTCTAAAGGGGTTTTTTTGCCCTTCATATCTTCTCTTAATATCTCCTGAAGGAGCGGGTCTTGCATATTACATGATTCGACAAATGTGAAAGGTCGCGACAGCTCCACAACAGGAGACTCTCCAGCCATCTTATCCGTCTTTTGACCGCAGGCCGGAAGAAACAACAATGATAACATAATGCATATTGCTTTTATTTTCATAACATTACCTCCTGTTTCTTTAACTAAATTGAGCGAATTTTTACTCGACCTGCACCAATCTCTTGCGCATCAAGGACTTGCGAAAAGTCTCGACATTATCCATTGGTATGCCTACGCTTTTCGCAAACCTTGCTGCATCAAGATCTCGGCACATTTCTTCGCAAAAAATCGCTCAACTTAGGTATAAAAGAGCACTGGAAAATGATCTGCCAATTGGTTCAGGTGAAGTTGAAAGCGCACATCGTTATGTAATTCAAGCCAGATTAAAGATAGCAGGTGCATGGTGAAAAGAAGATAATGCTCAGAATTTGCTCTCATTGAGGACACTTCGAGAAAATATGACAAAAAAGCGGCTTGAAAAACTAACACTTTTAATTGCACCCTTCCCAAACTGTGTGTGCTCCTTTCGTATTTTGGTCACAGAAACAGCACTGTTTCCTTTATTCGAAAGGAGCATTTTTTTAAATATTACATGAGTATGGCTTTTTCTATTCTCTCCGGCATAGCCTGAGGCTTAGCACAGAAGTGAGTTATTATATTTCTTGTTTTACAAGACCCACTCCATCTGCAGGAAACGTTCCCAGGACCTCTCGCACAACATACATTACAAGAAAAGCATTGGGGGAAACCCAACGGCATGCTCCTTGTCCGTTTTCATCCACAAATATACCTACTAATCGGACTGAGCCTTCAAACATGCCTGCCTTTTCACGAATAGCCACTTCCAGTGCATCTAGAGTAATTTGTGGTAGACCCAAGGGAAATAAATTGAGTTCTTTATGATATACCCACACTTCCTGATATGCTTCAGCAACGGGCACCAAGCCTTTCTTTTGGAAGCTTCGGAATTCCTTAGCTATCATAGTGTCAGTAAAATCATTCTCTGCAAAGAGACTATCCAAATCAACGCTATCGTCGTGACTAAAACTTTCCTTCTGAAAAAGTTCAAACAATATCTGCTTATGGTTCATATTACATAATTCTTCATAAAGATCACCAGCCTGTGCAGGTATAGTGATTGCTGTCATAATACAAACAACCACCGCCAAAATCATTTTTTTCTTCATTTTTTTCTCCTTTTGCTGTAAAATTTATCAAAAAATTATATAAAAGATTTCCCCATCTCCCCCTGATTACGTCTTGGACATTTCTATAAACACAACCCTTAATCCAGGAAACAGAATGGGGAAAACAAAAGAACTATTTTTTTCCGTATCATGTAAAATAGATCTTGCCAAGCGTAAAATCTGCGTAAAAATATGAAAAGGGTGCAATTAAAATTGTCAGATTGCGCCAAAGCCTAATACTATATATAACATGTTGATATTTAAGGCATAGTCTTCTATTGCATTCTATTATATAGAATTCTGGGAGTCTTTTCCCTAAAAGTCTTCAGCCTTCAGCCTAACCAACCTGATTAGTTACCTATTATTTTATCTTTGTTTCCGCAAATTTTTGTAAAGCTTTTGGTGCAAAAGCAGCAAGCAAAAATCCAAATGTAATATAAATCCCATTGCTTGCATTACCATCTTTAAGAAGAATTGTTAAAAACCCAAAAATTATTGCCGCTATCAAAGCAATAAAACTCATTAATCGCATAGATGAAATATTTCCATTATCTTCTTCAAAAAGTCCAGCTCTTTTTCCTTCGGTTTCATTTTTTTGAGAATGGTCGGTCATGTTTGTATCCCCCTCTTGTAACCGTTCACGGTTGTCGGTTCACTGTTCACAGTTTTTTCAATGAACTATGCAACGATTGAAGCATTTTGGATATTGATTTCAACTCTTGAATTAATTCTTTCGCATCTAAATCAGAACATATATTAACCTCTCGTGAAATATAAATCTGTGTTCCCAGCTCCGCAGCCGATCCTTGTGCAATATTTATAAACCTTCTGTTTTTTCAACCGTGAACCGATAACTGTAAACCGTGAACGGTTACCTTATTTTTTGATGAATTTGAAAATATATACTCCGCAAATGCTGCCTGCCACATCTGCAAAAAAATCCATTATATCGGCATCTCTGTACGGCACAAAATACTGGTGGACTTCATCACTCATACCGTAAAGAGATGATGATAATATGCTGAGCATTATCACCATGTTTATATTTTCTTTGAATCGTTGTGTCCTGAATGCCCTGAAAAAGAGAATTCCAAGGATGGCATAGGCAATAAAATGAAGGAGTTTATCCAAATGAGGCAGAACAGGGATACTCTCATGGGAAGGACAAGAAGACTGAATAAAGATCAAAAGACAGTAAAGCACTACAGGAAGCCAGTAATATATAAATTTTTTGCGGCCTGATAACTTCATATTACCTAAGTTGAGCGATTTTTTGCGAAGAAATGTGCCAAGATCTTGATGCAGCAAGGTTTGCGAAAAGCGTAGACATACCAATGGATATGTTGAGACTTTTCGCAAGTCCTTGATGCGCAAGAGATTGGTGCAGGTCGAGTAAAAAATCGCTCAATTTAGGTATTACCACCCGGTAGTCGGTCGTCTCTTTCCGAATAATACTTCACATGGCGAATTTTTTGTAACATGTTTTTTAAGCTTGCTGCACCATAAAGACTGAAAAGTCCGGCAACTGCCGTCCATTGCCTCCAGCTTCGCAAAGTCGGCGTGCTTACACTTCAGATCACACCATTTTATTCTGTGGGTTGTAATGCCGGCGTTATCTGTTGTCATATTTTATCACATAGTGCTAACTTGATAGTATGGGAATTTCCATTTTTTGCTTAATAGGTTCGGCATTATAAGATAGATGAGTAAAAAGTGCCTAAAGTATATTAAAGTGCCTAAAATGCCTAAAGTTGTGGTACGCCTTCGGCGTGCTATAGATTTTCAGGGTTTGGTTATAAGTTCAGATAGAAACGAAGTGAGCAAAGTTTTATGGTAAAAAAATTAAAATTGGCAGTGCCGAAGGCGCATTCCTTAACTTTAGGCACTTTAATATACTTTAGCTCACTTTAGGCACTTATGTCCGCACCGAAGGTGCGCTAATTTATTACAAAATATCTAATTCCAGCTCCCTGCCCCTTATATTCGCGAGAACTTTATTTAAAAAATCTTCATGCGTAACTCCAAATCTGACTTTGCCGTCCAGAGTTCTTACTGAAAGAGTGCCGGCTTCTTTTTCTTTCCCTCCAATTGTAAGGATAAGAGGAATTTTGTTCAACTGGGCATCACGGATTTTTTTGTTAAGGCTTTCAGTTCTGCTGTCAACCTCTGTCCGCAATCCCTGCTCTTCAAATTCTGTTTTTACGGAATTTGCGTAAGGAACAAGCTCATCATTAATTGCCAGAATAACAACCTGTACCGGAGACAACCATAAAGGAAACTTTCCTGCAAAGTGTTCAACAAGTATACCGAAAAACCTTTCAATAGAGCCGTAAATTACCCTGTGAATCATAATGGGACGGTGTTTTTCATTATCCTTTCCTATATAAGAAAGATCAAATCTTTCAGGCAGAGACATATCAAGCTGCACAGTCCCGCATTGCCATGTGCGGCTGAGCGCATCTTTTATGTGCATATCTATCTTCGGGCCGTAAAATGCACCATCTCCCTCGTTTATTTTATAGTCCATGCCGTAGGAATCAAGCGCTGCTTTTAAACCATCTGTAGTTAATTCCCACTGCTTATCCGTTCCTATTGACTTTTCAGGTCTTGTGGAAAGCTCAAGATGAAAACCAAGACCAAAGGTTGAATAAATCCTTTCAACCAGCCTCAGAACTTCAACGATTTCATCTTCTATCTGTTCTTCGGTCATAAAAATGTGAGCATCATCCTGATGGAAAGCTCTGACCCTGAAAAGGCCGTTCAGCACTCCGCTCAGTTCGTGACGGTGTACAAGCCCGATCTCAGCGGCACGAACAGGCAAGTCCTTGTATGAATGGGGTCTCATGCCATACAGAAGCATTCCGCCGGGACAGTTCATCGGCTTTATTGCGTACTCCACATCATCAATAACAGAGGTGTACATATTCTCCCGATAATTATCCCAGTGCCCGCTCTTTTCCCATAAAGAACGATTAAGCATAATCGGTGTCTTTGTTTCAACATAGCCTGCTTTTCTGTGTTCCCATCTCCAGTAATCTAAGAGTGCATTCCAGACATTCATTCCCTTTGGGTGGAAAAAAGGCATGCCCGGCGCTTCTTCGTGAAAGCTGAAAAGATCGAGAGCCGCACCAATTTTTCTGTGGTTCCTTTTTCTGGCCTCTTCAAGGAAATTCAGATAGGCTTTAAGCTGTTTCTTGTCAAAAAACGCCGTACCATAAATTCTCTGCAACTGGGCTTTTGTCTGATCAGCACGCCAGTAAGCACCCGAAACTTTCATTAATTTTATTGCTTTTATAAATCCGGTATGGGGAAGATGCGGGCCGCGGCATAAATCCGTAAAATCTCCCTGCTCGTAGAAAGATATTGTTCCATCTTCAAGCTCTGAAATCATTTCGAGTTTGTATGGCTCGTTTTCGTAAAATTGAAGTGCTTCGGATTTTGAAACCATCTTGCGTTTAAAAGGAATTTTTGCCTTTATTATTCGTTTTATTTCTTCCTCAATTTTAGGAAAATCGTCTTTTGAAATCGGCTCCATATCAATGTCATAGTAAAATCCATCTTCAACAACAGGCCCGATAGTCAGCTTGGCATCCTTATAAAGATGCGAGATTGCCTGCGCCATGACATGTGCTGCACTGTGGCGAAGTATTACCAGAGCTTCCTTGTCTTTGTTTGTGATAAGGCGCAGCCGGCAATCATTAATAATTCTTTCACTCAAATCAAGCAGCCTGCCATCAACTTCAACAGCAATTGAATTTCTCGCCAAACCCTCTGAAATACTCCTGGCTACATCCAGGCCGGTTGGCGCATTCTCAAAACTCTTTATACTTCCATCGGGAAGAGCTATGTTTATCATTATATTCTCACCAGGGAATAAAATTATAAGTTGTTTTTATATCTTCTTTTGATTATACCTACCACAGAAAATTTAGGCGAAATGGTCTTGCCGGTCAAGAAAAAAACTTTATTTATGAAAACTAAATATACACTAATAAGCACTAAAACAGATCTTGAAAAAATTACAAGGGATTTAAAAAAGGAAAAGTCCATTGCCTTCGACGTAGAAGCGGACTCAATGTATCATTTTAAAGAAAAGGTCTGCCTGATCCAGCTTGCTACGAAAAAAAAACATGCTGTAATTGATCCTTTACAGATCCAAGACCTCTCTTCGCTTAAAAGCCTTTTCTCAAACAACGATATTAAAAAAATTTTTCACGGTGCCGACTTCGATGTACGCAGTCTTTACAGGGATTTCAATATAAAAATAAAAAATCTTTTTGATACCCAGCTTGCCTGTATGTTTTTAGGAATCAGGGAAACGAGTCTGGATGCGGTACTTAAAAAAAGATTCAACATCAGTCTTAATAAAAAATACAGGAAAAAAGACTGGTCCAAAAGACCTCTGCCGGAAGAGATGATAGAATATGCTGTAAAAGACACGACATATCTTATTAAACTTGCAGATATTCTGGATAAAGAACTCAAAAAAAATGGCCGTACTTCATGGGTTCACGAAGAATGTGAAATTTTAAGCAAAGTAAGACCCGCCTTACTCAATAGCGAACCATTATTTATGAAATTCAAAGGAGCCGGCAAGCTAAACCCTGAATCTCTTGCTGTCCTTGAAGCACTTCTTCAGTTTCGGTTAAGCGTGGCTGAAAAAAAAGACAAGCCTTTGTTCAAGATAATTGGTAATAATTCCCTGATGAAAATTGTTAAGGGAAAGCCTGCTGACTTGAGGCGATTAGAAAAAACAAAAGCATTAAGCCAAAAACAGATTGAAATGTATGGCGATGCCATAGTCAGGGCTGTAAACAATTCCCTGATGCTGCCTGCAGCAGACCAGCCTGTTTATCCGCGCAGGAAAGCTCCGGTTTTACCGCCTGAAGTTCCATTAAGGGCAAAGGCTGTTAAACGCTGGAGAGATTCGAAAGCTAAAGAATTAGGATTAGATCCAGCTATAATCTGCAATAAATCAATTATAAACTCAATTGCAATTCAAAACCCAACGCATTTAATAGATCTTTCAAAGATTAAAGAAATGAAAAAATGGCAGAAAAAAGAATTTGGCAGAGATATAGTGGCTGTATTGAAAGATTGGTAACGGTTCACGGCTAACGGTTACAAAAAGGATAATTGAAATGAAATTCGCAAAGATAACAATTATTATTTCTCTGGTTTTAGCATTTTTATTCTTGTGTAATGCAAACCGCGATGTCCAGTGCGCTGAGAATGAAAATCAATGTTTTAAATGCCATACCAGCGCTAAAAATCTTATAAAAATTACACGGGAAATAGCTGAAACCAGCCCGTCCAAACCTGCAATTTCTTCTGAAACCTCAGGTGAAGGTTGAGGAGGCTTTGTGGAGCCGTTGGCTCCGCATGAGAAGGTGTTTGTTGACTCCTCTTTTACAGAAGACGAAAATCATGGTAAAATTGGATGTCATGAATGTCATGGAGGTAACCCCGATGATCCTGACTGGAAAACAGCGCACAAAGGTGTAATAAAAGATCCTTCATTTCCTGATCCTTCAAACACATGCGGATCATGCCACGATGATATTGCCAGGCATTACAAAAGCAGTCTCCATATTAATCTGGGGCCATTCAAAAAAATTATCGATAAACGGTCAAGTATTGACGAAATTGTGCATTCAAAAGTCGATGATGCAAGAAAAGCTCATTGTACTTCCTGCCACAGCAGTTGCGGTCAGTGCCACATCAGCCGTCCTGAATCCGTGGGTGGAGGGCTGTTGGATGCTCATATTTTTCAGAAAAGTCCCCCAATGAACCTGGTATGCACTGCCTGTCATGGAAGCCGAATAAAAAATGAATATTTTGGTGAAAATAAAGGGATGCCTCCTGATATACACAAAGAAAAATACTTTAAATGCAGTAAATGCCACAAGGCAGATGAAATGCATGGTGACGGCAAGGACTATGCGAACCGGTACGAAGTTGAAAACGGTCCTAAGTGTTTGAACTGCCATGCAAATATTTATGATTCAAAGTCATCAATAAACGCAAAGCAGCACATATTACACAGAGACAGGGTCAGTTGCCAGGTCTGTCATTCAGTAAAGTACAAGAATTGTTATGGCTGTCATGTAGGAAAAGACAAACAGGGCATTGAATGTTTTAAAACAAAACGCTCAACCATTGATTTTAAAATAGGTTTTAATTCTCTTAAAAGCAAAAAAAGGCCCGAAAAGTTTGTTGTCGTACGCCATATCCCTGTAGACCAGGAAACCTTTGCTCATTATGTTGATAACGGCCTTTCCAATTTTGACAAACTTCCCACATGGAAACCTGCAACTCCTCATAATATCAGGAGGCAGACCCCACAAAATAAAACATGCAATTCATGTCACGGAAATACCAATCTTTTCCTGCTTGAAAAGGACGTAGAGCCAGCTTATAAAAATGCAAATAAAAACGTTATTGTATCGCCGGAAATGATACCGAAAAAGATAAACAAATAGAACAACAGTTCAGTAAGGCACAAAAACATGTAAAAAGTCGGGCTGTCAATCACTCAACCAATTTCCCACTCGACTACTCAACAAATACCAGAGGAGGAATTTTATGAAAAAATATTCAACGCTTATTATTGCTTTATTATTAGGAGTCAGTCTTATTATAGGTGGTTGTACAACCCCCAAAGTGATGACCACCAAAGATCTAACCCCCAAAGTGATGACCGCCAAAGATCTGGTCGCTGAAGCCAACGAACATGTAACCAACGTTCCTGTTTCGGTTGCAAAGGAGTTGCTCGATGAAGGAGGGTATATTTTCCTTGATGTAAGGACAGCAAAAGAATTTAAAATGGGTCATATACCGGGGGCTGTTCATATTGAGAGAGGATTGCTGGAATTTATGATCAACAATCAAGTACCTGATAAAAATGCCCAAATCGTCGTTTACTGCAAGGTGGGAGGGCGCGGATCACTTGCCGCCCATACTCTGATACGTATGGGATATAAAAACGTTAAAAATATTGAAGGCGGCTGGGTTCCCTGGGAAAAGGCCGGCTATCCTGTTGAGTAATTCTCTGCTCTAATTTAATATAACGGTTTACGGTTATCGGTTTACAGTTCACGGTTTTTTCAATGAACAATACCTCGGAAGGTTGCAAATTGCGTTTTTTTCGGTGAGCAATGAGCATCAAGAGCAAGGCGCGAAGACGCGTAATAGTAGGGGCACGATGCATCGTGCCCCTACCATCTGCCTGAGCAACGCAGCTATTGGTGTTTATGTCCAGCGAAAAACCGCAATTTGTGGCCTTTCGAGATATATACAACGCCTGAAGCATTTTAACTGTTAACCGTGAACTGTTACTATTGGGGCTTGACCTGACTTTTAAGAAGTTCTTTTAATCCCTCCAGGGTCCCCTTCCACACTGCATCATCTCCAGCCATTATTGATACTATAATGTTTTTCTCCACACTGACTTCCAGGACTATTTCTTCGTCTCCGGCCTTGAATACAGCTTCACCCCATCTTTCCGCCGGAAGACCTGTTATTTCACAATCGTAATCTGTTCTTATTTCTCCTGTCATTCTTATCTCGCTCATTATCTCCTCCTAAATTATCTTCCCATGTAGATTTACCGATACCTCGCGGCCCAAACAAAAAAGCTCTGTTTTGTATCCCTGAAAAAGCGAGTTATTGTTTCCATAATAGAGCTTGCTTTTGCATTATGTCAAACAAAAGTGTGGGTAGCCCAAAGTAAAATATAACATCATCAAGGTTGCAATCGGAAAAAAACAACTTATATTTTTAGAGTACTCCATCAAGACACGGAGATACCGACAAGATAAAAAAATAGTAACTACTCAGGTGGATAGGCTGAAGGCTGAAGACTGTTAGGAAAAAGCGCCTTCAGTCTAAACAGCTTCAGCCTGACTACGTGAGTAGTCACAAAAAATAAAAGGAGATAAAAATAATGACTGACTATTTTGATGTTACTCTTTACAGTGGCGGGCATAAGGGAGCCGAGGCCGAGTTCGGAAAGCTTGCTGAGCGCTGGGGGATTCAGGAGGTTAACTTTTCGTTCGAGGGACACAATATCGAACGTACCAGAGGTGTCCGGGTGCTGAGCCTGGAAGAACTTGACAAGGGGGATGTCAGCATGGAAATAGTCTCTGCCCGCATGGGACGGAATTATTCAAAGGCTGAAAAAATACGAAAGGTCATACAGTCTATTTTTCACATGGTCAACAATGGTTACCACGTGATAGCAGTCGGATGGATACAGCCGGATGACACCGTCAAAGGAGGAACCGGTTGGGGCGTTGAGCTTGCAAAGCTCTTTAACCGTCCACTCAATGTATATGACCAGGAACGCAAAACATGGTTCTCATGGAAGGATAACAAATGGGTTGCCGAAACGCCCGTTATTATCGACAAAACATTTGTCGGAACAGGAACCCGAAATCTCAGTGACGAAGGCCGCAAAGCAATTCACGAACTTTTCGAAAACTCCTTTGGACCCGCAAAAGAGAAATGATTGATCATATTTTTATGTGTTTTTTTTAAAACAGCTTTATTTGTCCTGGTGCATTGGCTTTTTGTTTCTTTTTGGTTTTTCCTTTTGCATTGCAGGCTGGCTTTGACTTCAGCATGTTGCTCCAAGCGCCTTAAATGCGGCGTCAACAGGATCAGAATAAAAGCTGGTCTGGAATTTGGCAAAGAGTTCTCCTGGGATAGTCTGAATATCACCAACATTGCTCATGGGTATCAAAATACGTTTGGCGCCTGAATCAAAAGCCACTTGCAAGGTTTCAGCAAGATTTGCAGTTGGCACAATGTTTCCTCCCAGGCTCATGTCGCCAAGAACGACCATTTGACTTTGTATCGGTTTGCTCATAAGCCCTGAGCACAATACAACAAAGCTACAGAGGGTTAATGCACTTGCAGCGCCGGTATTGTACATTTCCACGATATGGATATGGTAGTCATGATCTCCAACCTTGCTCATCGAACTCACTCTTTTTATGTTAGCTTTAAAATAATCGAACGCTATCTTGATCGCCTCTTTAGTCTTGGGATTAACTCCAGAACCGGAAATGGAGAGTTTGCCGTTTCCTCCGACGACCTGAAGTTCCAGCCTGTAGAGTCCCAAATGTTCACTTGTGCCGAGAGCAACTGTATGCATTGTGCCAGGACTCAGTGGTCCTTCAGGTATTAATGAACCGCCTCTCTGTTCAGGAACGCTAACAAACTTTTCTTCGAGTGTCTCATTGTCTATATAACTAAAATGAACATCATAAAATTCCATGCCTCCGATTTTCTTGAGCTGTTCCTTAACTCGTCTTCGGTTTTCCAGCGCATAGACAAAACAACGTTCCACTGCATCCTTGTCAAATTCACCATGAGGATAAAGCAATTTTAGTAAACCGGAAACGCTCTTGCGCACTGCAATGACATCTCTCTGGTTCAAGTTGTTTCCGATCTTGAAATACTGATCTATAGCATCAGAAAAGCTCCTCTTACGCATTTCCCGCAAAAATTCAGCGAGAAAATCGACAATCAATCCATATTGATTCGTCAAAAATTCAGGGCGCATTTTGGGAATTTCCCACCCTGGAAGATATGCATGCATCCGGTCAAAAAACGCCGAATCAATCATTTCTTCAGGAAACGGTGCAAAGAGATGACCTGTCTTTACAAGAACATCGACGCTCTGGTTGATATTTCCCACAAAAACCATAGCGGCATTTGCACTGATAACATCACGTCCCCTGGAAAAAGAACCTGATGCCATAAAATCTTTCATTATCTGCACGCCATCCTTGTCTTTAAATCTGATTCCAGCTACCTCGTCAAATGCTACCACATCCCATACACCGACCAACCCCACTAGTCGGCTGCTCATATTATAAAATAGATTTGCGACAGTAGTCTGGCCACCTGAAACCAGTATCGAGTTTGGACTGATTTCTTTGTAAATGTGACTTTTGCCTGTCCCTCTTGGCCCGAGTTCGCAAATATTATAATTGTTTTCAACAAAAGGTATTAAACGCGCTATAAGATGCCATTTGACGCGCTCCTCAAAGTTTGTTGGCTCCAAACCGGTTGACCTAAGAAGAACATCCAGCCACTGGCTTTCGGTAAATGCTCTTCTACCTTCAAAGACTGCTTGCATATCGAGATTAGGCATCTGAATCGGCTTGATTTCGGAGATTATAAAAGGAGAACCTTTTGATCCCTCATCATAAAAATATTGCAGGTTAAGAATACACCAGATTCCGCCAACGAGAAGTTTCTCGTACTTTTTGATGGTTTCGCTCGATATTTCAATGCCCTTGACACCGAGATTAGAGAGCATTGCCTCGTAAACGTCTCTTTTTTCGTTCAACTTGACGGTAACTTTGTCGATGATTTTATAATTGCCCAGCTCTTTTATTTTTGATTTGATCTTTTCAGCTTCATCCGGTCTGACATAATTTTCGGCCAGGATATTCTTGACTGTATTAAGTCCATCCTGAATTACTTCCTCATCATCTACCGCACAATACATTCCAAGGAGATATTCCAGAACGTAAACCGGGACATTTGCTCCTTCCTTAAGCAGTTTTGTCAGGTCTTTGCGCACAACACGACCAGCAAAGTGAATATTAAGCAAGTTGTCAATGTTTGTATCAGTTTTCATATTTTTTACCTTTAGAGCCTGTTTAAAAAATGATGAATTGGCTGCAAAAGCGTGAAAATGGTTCAATTCCCTAGTTTTCAAACAGGCTCTTAGAAATCGTTTGCAAAGGCTATATCTATTATTGTCGGTATTCGATCATATTCGGTGTCATCAATGTTTCGTAATACAAGATAATACTCCTTTTTATTGTCATAGGATCCTGTCTTTAGCGCCAGTTTTACGGATTTTTGGCGTTCATCCATTGATGAAGACCTGCTGTCAAATGTAACTGTTTCTTCATTGCTTATAAGCTCATTTCCATCACGAAGAGACACCTTCAACGTTATTGGCTTCATGCGGTCAGACACAGCATCGGTTTGGATAAATTTATAAATTGGTCTATTAGTTACCAGCTTCTTGTATGAACCAAGCAGCGATACGCCAACTTGACGCACTTCGGATTTTTCCAGATGTTTCCCCTTCATTTCGTATGCTGTAATCACAGGGATTACAATTTCCTGAAGCATAGCGCCACCATGGAAAAATCTTGCCCCGCCGACAAAATTGAAACGATTCGTGCCTTTAGGCAGCAAAAATTCCATATCTGTATCTGTTTTAGCCGTTATTCTTGTATTGCCGGAGAAGGCTTTATCCGATTTGCCTAAATTTCTCCCAAGTATGAATCTTTTATGGGTTTTTACCGCATCTTTTTGATTTGTCTCAAGTTTGCTTTTATCAATGGGTTCAGGAGTTTTCTCCTGATAAATAAATCCATGATCTGCTGTTATGATAACCCTTGTCCCGTTTAAACTATTTATGATGAATCTAACCAGCGCATACAGGTCATTTATGGCTTTTCGCACAGCCTCAAATGTATTACTTTCCGATACAGCTTTATCACCGATTGCATCAATCTGATCATGGTAAATATAGATGACTCGATGCGGTTTAACAAACTCCCGCCCTTTATCCTTGCTCATGGACATCAGGTTATCTGCTTTGATCGCAGTGCCGCTATATTTTCCTAAAATATCCGCACGTTGATCCAGTGATCCGGCCGGTTTTTCATCTATAACAATATCCGCAGTCGGACTGTCTTTGAAGGAAATAGTTTTATGAGGCAACAATGATGCCATTCCCAAAGCCGTGTATCCGGGCAGAATGCCTAACATTGGCTCAATCTCGGCTTTCAGACGGTATTTACCATTAATTTTCTGAGCAAGTTCCTCTGCGGCTTCAAAGCGGAAAGCATCGCTGACAATAACAAACAGCCGGTTTCTGGAAGACCCTTTCAGTGTCGGGTTAACATATCTATTAAAAAAATCGTACTGGTTGACTACATTTGGAATTTTCCATTTTTTAAGCAGATTATCAGAATGTTCTGTTTCTAAAAAGTCACCCCATTTCAGTGACAGTTGATCCATATACCAGCCGCTATAGCAGTTCTCAACAGTCTCTCTAAGCGATTTCAGGACATCCCAGCCCGCCAGATCAGCTTTATCTGCAAGCTCATGAAATTTCCTGTAATGTTGATCAAATAAAAACAGTTCGTTTGTATATGCTTTAAACATATCTTCAGCCGTGGGGTAACTGAAGCCCGCATCATATTTCTTCCTGAGATCGAACAGTTTGATAGCAGCCTCTAATGCGTGATAAGCCGTTTGATAAAGGTTTATCTGAGAATCTTCACTTAAAACAGTGGTTGCCCAGTATCCGTCAAGTCTGATCTTGATCGCCTCCCGTACCTTCTGATATTCATTTTCGGAATCGATACCGATTTGATCCCTGAGATCGCTGATAATCCTGCGCTCTACGGACTCAAATGTCATCACCTCAATTAATGACTCAATATCATAGGATATCAGCAATTCATCAATTTTCAGCTTTTTGGCAATAAACTTTGAAATAAGATTAAAGTTCTTAAAATGACCGGTGTTGCTGCGCCACTGAGACAGAAATACAGATGAATTCATTGCCTGAGAGGAGCTTTGAATTACAAAATGGGAAATAGATGCCGGCAGCTCGGCTTTTAGGCTATTTGAAAGATCGGTCACAAACAACCGAAGCAAAAAATCAGTTAAATTCGGAGAATCTTCGTTTATGTACCCAAATGTCTGAGCCAGAAGTCTCCAGAATGAAGGCTTTAATTCAAGTTTTCCAATTTCTGTCCACAATTTGGAGGGTTTATCAACATCAAACTTGCCATCCCGGCAAAACGAGTCAAATAGTTTCATCAGGATTGAAAATAGCTCGGGCTGTTCAGCCCTTGTGATGACAGCGAGCATTTTAAGCTCTATATCTTCTTCTCTGTCACCTGGGGTGACCCATTTCTTCAGCCTGTTGAGCCTGTCCTGACTTCTAAAAAAAGCCTTACGTTTCTTTAAGTATGGGCGTATGCTTTGATTTTCAAGGTTCAGTTCCTTTAGAAGGATAGAAGCTTTATCTGCATGGAAAGTATAACTGTAAAGCCGTATATCATAAAGCCAGTCATCTTCAGGAGCGGGCTCAGGGTAAGGAGCATAAAGTATATATTTCCCGGTTGTGTCTTCAAGCTCCAGCCTGATCTTTAAGTCAAGTAAACCGATTTCATTCAAACGTAAAATATTAACGCCATCCATCTCAAGAAAAGGTATTGTCTGCTCAAATTCCTTTTCGCCATCATACCAGAAGATGATACGCTTGTTTTCTTCATTGAAAATTTTATTCAGGCTGTCTTCGATTTGTTTGATGTCCATGAATTGCCTTTGTTGCGGGGAATATTTTATCCCGACCTCTTTACCGGGCATTGTTTCAGTTTTTCATTCCAGGTTTGCTCATTGAATACAAGCGCTTCTTCAACATAATGGTTCTTCCATGCAGAATTGTCCGGTCCCAACAAACAGCTTGAGCGTTTCAGATCTTCCATTGATCTGAGCAGCAATGCCGGATCAAGGTTTCCAATGGCCAAAAGAACGAGATACTTCATAGGCTTGGACGGGAGTTTCTTGCTCAAATGAAGATACAGAAAGCTGTCCTTGATCTTTGGGCCAAGTTCATTTGAAAAAATAGTTTCATTATCTATCTTTGCAATGAATTTTTTCAATTCATTTCTTCTGATTTCAGAAGGTATCTTTGAGTTAGACGGGTCTTTCACTTCCACGAACCAAAACTCATTATCCCATTCCACTATAAAGTCCACCGCTTTCATGCAGTGGGACAATTTGTGCGTATCCTTATCATCAAACTGATCTGACTTGATCGCAGCAGAAAAATCAAATACAAGCTCACCCTCACTTAATACCTTACCCATTGGCACCCCCCATCGCCCGGTCGATTTCAAGATTGTACATTCTTGCAAACTGGTCAGCAATTCTATTAGGAGATAGACCAGGGTAGGAATCTGATACAGCCAAATTGATTTCCCGGTTCTTGTCCATAAATAATGAATAAAACCGAAGAGAATGGTCCTTGCGTTGAAGATCAAACTCCTTTAGCAAAGCATAGCTGTGAGTCGCAATGAAGATTTGTACGCCCATTCTTTCCAGTTCCAGAAGAATCATTACAATCAAAGGGAGCATGGATGGATTAAGGTTAGCCTCTGGTTCGTCCCAGTAAAGGGTCGATCCTTTTTCTATGGATCCGTTTCTGATCAAAAGCCAGAGAAGAGCAAGCTTGCGCATACCTTCGGCCACAAGGGTAAACTCAATTTCACCAGTTTTGTTTTTTAAAAAGAATACTTCATTTTTTTCCAGAACTTTTCCCCCCATTGCTTTTTGCAGCGCCTTTAGAATCTTTTCCTTCTCAGAGCTTATGCTTTTAAGCGGTGGCAGGAGCGCCTTGTCGATGATGTCAGCATAAATCTCCTCGAAATGGATTTCTCTTTCATTATAAAGCGACCTGAACCCAGGCGCATTGGCGAGCATCTCTTTGACAGGAATATACACCGATTTAGACGGCCGCATGTGCTCTGGTCCCAATTCCGTATGAAGCCCATTATCTTTGAGGGTACCTGTTAATAGTTCGCCATTTTTGGTAATAGATATCGAAAATTTCTCTTTCGACCCTTTTCCCCGCCGAACCAGCCGTTTCAATAAAAAACCTTGGGGTAAAAATACTCTCAACAGCTTATTTGCAAATTCCTTAAAAAGTCCCCTTTTGATTCCCGTTGCATGAAACGAATATAAAAGCTTTAACAAATGGGTTTTCCCCGTTCCGTTTTCCCCAATGAACAGATTAACCCCGGGCACAAAGTCAATTTCCAGCTCATCAAATACAGTAAAATTTTTAATTTTAATTTTTTCAATCATAATAGATTCCTCTATAGTAGGAGGGGTTTTAACCCCGAATATACGGGTGGTTTTAACCCCGACCATATATGGGTGAATTTACATCTGTTGGTGATCTGCCACAATAGGTCGCGGTTGAAACCGCTCCTACATCCAAATGGCATCCCACAATGGATAATCATAAATATTTTCAACCAACCCGGCCCTTAACGGATTGGCCACAATATATCGAGCGGTCTGGCGGATATCTTCTTCCTTTCGCAGAGCATGATCGTGAAAGGCTTTTTCCCATACAGAACCGCTACGTTTAACTGTTTGGTTGATCTTATGGGATGATCTACCTTTTAAAAGTTTTATCACCTGAGATAAATCTTCCTTTTCGGTTAATCCGAATAGCCAGTGAAGGTGGTCGGGCATCAGCACCCACGCCAGAGAGTTTGCAATGCCATCATATTCCAATCGACGCATTTCCTTTACAACCAGCCGACCGACAAACAGATCATTAAAAAAAGGCCGGCGGGCGTTGGTTACCGTGGTCACAAGATATATACGGTTGGGTTGGGACCATCGACCCTTGCGCAATGCTTTGTGACCCGGCGGTTTGTTTTTTTTCATGTAAACATAACCTGACTCAATTTTATTTCTGCCGTCGCGGTTGAAACCGCTCCTACATTCAAATGGCATAGATCTATTCTGCCTGTAGGAGGGGTTTTAACCCCGACCATATATGGGTGAATTTACATCTGTTGGTGATCTGCTACAATAGGTCGCGGTTGAAACCGCTCCTACATTAT
>JAIVWD010000005.1:0-37111 GCA_049190315.1 Deltaproteobacteria bacterium
CATCCGAAACTCCTGCCATGATATCCCTGACGAAAATGTTGTCTTCCGCAAGCTCATCATAACCATGGTCGGATATTATAACCTCCTTACCTTCAATCAGTCTCAGAATTCTCTCGAATGTCTCATTCATATTTTATATAAATGGGGGTATGCACTTGACTCCTACCACTACAACATGTTGTGGTGGTGCTAAAATGGCACATCGTGCAGTTCAATGACATTTTCAGTGCATGTTTCTTTCTGTGTTGCCTTACCGACAACGATTTCCTCATACGATACAGGATCGGCAAGAAGCGACTGCTGAAGTAAGCGATAAAATAGTTTGCCTCGGGATTCCGAACTTCGTCTGTTGAAGCGGAATGTAAATTCATCAAGGTAATAGTTGAGATGAGTAGAACGTACTGCCCCCTGATAAGTACCCAACAACCAACGCTTTAGAAGTGAAATAGTGAGATGAGCAATTTTTAAATCCATGGAACCGACAACGATATGTTCATACCCCTTAGCAGAAATCGACTGATAAGCGCTCCAACCATCAGTACGGATACGACTGCCTGTGTGAACGTGTGTGCTTATAAACTCATTAAGACTTTTAGCTGATGCATTGGATATATGCTGAAGACGAATCCTGCCGATTCCCTTACCTGTTGCGGACGTCTCACTCTTATCCTCTACAGCTACCGCCACCAGAGCTTTATTCTCAGCACAGCGCCCCCGTTTGCCGGAACGTTCACCTCCAATGTAGGTTTCATCAATTTCAACTGTCCCGGAAAGGTTGTCACGCCCCTGCCTTACCATAGCATGTCTCAATTTATGCAACCACTTCCAGGCCGTATGATAACTTCCCAGTCCCAAAATTCTTTGCAGACCCAATGCATTGGCTCCGTATTTCTGATTTGTAATATGCCACATTGCCTCAAACCAAAGGCGCAGAGGTTTTTTCGTATCGTGAAAAAAAGTGCCGGCAGTCACAGATGTCTGACGATAGCATTTTCGACATTCATACAGCCCCCGTGTGGTTCGACGCTTTTCCTTATTACCGCATATAGGGCATTCAAATCCGTTCGGCCAGCGCAAGGTCGCGAGATAGTCAATACACGACTCTTCTGTCGAAAAGCGATCTATGAATTCAGTAAGGTTTTTGGGGAAATCCTCCATAATACCACATACTACATATTGTGGTATCGGGAGTCAAGTGCATACCCCCATATTTACTAATAACCGGTATTCTCGGAGCATTATCAAGTTCTTCACCTGATCTTTTTCTTTTAAGCAATTCATCTATTTTGATTCGTAGTTCCTTGTCATCAACCGTTTTTCTCAGCAGAATCTCAAATTCCATCGGCACAGGGCAATTATATCTTTCGATCCACCGGCAGGCTAATATAGGCCGTAATACATAGAAATATTTCTTGATCCAGATCTCTTCACCTTTTAGATAGTCCCGGAAATTACCCTTTGCCATATGAAGATAATGGTAATAGCAATTTCCTGGCGAATAATATTTTGGCAAAAGATCTTTAATCAATTTGGTATAGTTATCTATTTTATATACAATTGGTGATTGGAGCCATTCCAATAATGGTGGATTTGATTTGCGTAATAATTTTAATGTTTTCTGTAAATCCCAACCATTAATATCAAAAACTCCATCAGCAGGCTTTTCTATTACATCTCTTCGATCTTCTATGCTCAGATACCAATTAAGATCGTGGAAATAAATAAACCTTACATCATAATCACTATCTTGTGATTCAAATCCCCATGCTCTACTGCCTGATTCGCATGCATATATGATTTTAACATTATATTCCTTCTCAATGATTGAGAGTTTTTTAGTTATTTTTTCTTTCATATTCATCGAATGTCCGGGCCAACAGGCTGGCTTTTGTGCACAGACAAACTCACAGCGGGTTGAGATAATTTCAGCATGCGTTCATCCAATTGTTCTCCGGCAAGTCATTATACTGCGACAGGCGTGAGGGTAAAAACACTTAATACACCAATTCCCCCTTTAATACAACAAAATCGAATTATCTTTAAAAAAATTATACGGTTATAGCGAAAATCTGCAAAATTTTAATACCATCTCAGATCACAACCTGAAAACTTGTCTATTATTATACAGAATACAGCTATGACCTTCTTCGCAGGAATGACGAACTGTAAACCCTCCACAGATGATTTGTTTCATAAGGCTAAAATGTTACCTTCTTATAAGTTGTATTTTGTTAATTGTTATCATATAAAAAAATTAAATATAAAACCCTATTGGAACAAAATTGAATATTGTCGATTGAATATTGAATATTTGAGGAATCGCTTCGCTCTGTTTTTTTAAAAATTGACAGAATTCCTTCAATATTCAATCTGCAATATAAAAGACTCATCACCGCCCGTCTCGCAAGCGAGAGCGTTGCGGGCAGGCTAATGCAACTGACGACGGACAACTGGTTTAAACCCGAAACGCAGTTTATAACCATGCAAAGTATATGTTTGGAAGGTGGTTACTATGAAATTTATAAATAAGATTATATTTTTCGTTTTATTGTCTTTGATTGTTTGTATTAATCCTCAGATAGTATGGGCATCAAAAATTATTCAGTCAAGAATTGATGCTGTTACTGTATATCCGGATCGTGCCATGATTACGAGAACGGCTGATGTTGATTTAGTTAAGGGTAACCAGGAACTAATAATTGATAATCTGCCTGCATATATAATTGATGATTCTGTTAGAGTTATGGGGCAGGGAAGTGTTAAGGCAAAAATAAGTGGAGTAAAGGTAAAAAGGATCTTTTTACAGGAGCACCAGCAGAAGAAGATAGAGGAATTGCGCAGAGAATTAGAAAAACTTAATGATGGAAAAAAGCAATTAGAAGATACTCTGGAAAGCCTGAATACCCAGAAGGAGTTTATTGAATCAATCAAGATCAGCTCTTCAGATAAAATATCGAAAGAGCTTTATATTCAAAAAGCTGATACAAAAAACTGGGATAAAGTTTTAGATTTTATATATCAAAGACTTGGCAGGATAAATGAGCAGACAATTTTATTTGAGCAGAAAAAACGCGGTCTTCTCAAAGAAATTAAGGCCATAGAGGCTGAGCTGAATAGATATAGAAGCAAAAGATTGCCTGAAAAAAAGCTTGTAGAAATTGCCATCGAGGCTGCTGCTAAAGGTAGAATGACTTTAGAAATTAATTATCTTATCCCTGGTGCCAGGTGGATTCCTGCTTATGATGTCAGAGTTGATTCGGAGAGTTCCGCTATTTGCTTAAATTATTATGGAATAATTACACAGAAAACAGGAGAAGACTGGAAGGATGTTAAACTGTCGCTGTCAACTGCCAAGCCACACATCTCAGGACTTTTGCCTGAATTAGATCCCTGGTATATTGATTTTCAACGGCCTGTTTTCAAGCAAGCCGGGAAAAGAGCGATGGCTGATACGGTTATGCAGGAAGCCTATAAGCTATCTTCACCTCAAGAGGAATTAAAACAGGAAACAGCATATGCTGAATCAAGAGGCACATCTGTTACGTTTAATATCAAAAAAAGAGAGACAATACCCGGAAAAGGCGAACCTTTTAAGACAACAATTACCCAGGAAGAGCTCCAGGCAAAATTGAGCTATATATGTACGCCAAAGCTGTATGAATTTGCCTTTTTGAAGGCAGAGGTAGTTAATGCAACAGCATATCCATTTCTGCAAGGAGAAGTCAGTATATTTTTAGGGGAAGATTATGTCGGCAAATCCAGAATTGAGACTATTCCCCTGAATAAAAGTTTTGATTTGCATCTCGGGGTGGATGAGCGGATACATGTTGAAAGAAGGTTAATAAGAGAAGATACTGATAAGTCTTTTATTGGAAAAAAAGCAGTCCATAAATTTATGTACAGGATTACTTTAGAGAATCTTATGAAAGAGGAGAAGACAATTATTGTTCATGATCAGGTTCCAGTCCCAAAGCATGGGGATATTCAGGTTAAACTGGTAAAATCCGTTCCCGCTCCTGTTTATAGAGAAGATATTCAAGATGGAAGCCCCGGTCTTCTCGAATGGAAACTCAACCTTTCTCCACAAAAGACTGAAACAATCGAATTTGAATTTTCTGTTTCCTTTCCCAAGGATAAGAGAATAAGTCTATATTAGTGGCAGGTATTTCCTATTTTGGGGAATAGTCCCCTTTTTTTAAAGCAGTAATAAGTTCTTGTCTGGACCGCACAGGCTCGTTGAAAAGTGTGATAACTTTCCCCAGTTCTTCAAGGCTATGTGCATCGCTTCCACCAACCTCATGGATAGAGTAGATACTTCTCCATTTGTTCAGAAGTGCATTCTCGCTATTGCTGTTTCTCCCATTACGGCTTTCAACTATTCTGCACATTCCGTCAGCAATCAGGTATTCCTGAGTTGGACGACTATGACGGAATGGATGCGCTGCTATAGCGACACCTCCAATTGAATCAACCCAGCGAAGAACTTCTGTTGCAGAAAGGTCGGGCAATACTTTATCAAATGGCCCGAATAAAAGAAAATCGCCATCTGAAGTGAAATATTCTACTCCAAAAATTATACAGAGCCCATTAGGCTGCATACCTTCCTGTAGAAGATTTTGAACCTCAATGGTGTTGTGATCAGTGATGCATACACCATCAAGCCCACATGCCTGTGAGTAATTAATTATTTCATCAAGAGTCAGTTTACTGCATGGAGAAATAGTTGAATGAATATGTATATCAATTTTCATAATTTTAATTAATCGGTTTAAACCATTACCTCTGGTAGTGGTACCATAAAAAGGTTTTACCGTTACAGTAATTATTTAAGAGTGCCTAAAGTGCACTAAAGTGCCTAAAATGCCTAAAGTTAAGGAATCCTGCCATTTTATAACTGCCTGTCGGCAGGTGGGTTACTCTATGCTCTCAATGCGCTGGCAAGAGAGTGATTGCAAATCCTTGTGGCTTTGTTTATCAATCAGCACGCCGAAGGCGTACCACAACTTTAGGCACTTTAGCTCACTTTAGGCACTTAGTGGTCTGTCAGGGTACCTTTGAGGGCTAATATAAACAAGCCACCTCCTCTGGGGTGGTAATTTGACTATGCTGTTTAAGCATGTTGAAGTCAAACAGGATTTATCTATACAAACCTTGTAGATTATCGTTAATGCCTAAGTTGAGCGATTTTTTGCGAAGAAATGTGGTGCAGATCGAGTAAAAAATCGCTCGACTTAGGTAATATCAATGGACAATAAGTTCTTTTTAAACTATAATTATAATAGTCGTTTTGCCTCTAAGGCCCAAAGTCTCAAAGCAAGGGCGGCATCAGGATCTCGGCACATTTCTTCGCAAAAAAATCGCTCAACTTAGCTTTTATAAGGAGTTTCTTTTATGCCTTCACATTGTATTTTGATACTCCTTGACGGTCTTGGTGATAGATCATTTTCATGTCTGGGATATAAGACCCCTCTTCAGGCAGCACACACACCACACTTAGATACCCTGGCAAGCATAGGCGCAAATGGCCTTTTTCATGCCGATAGACCAGGCATTGCTCTGCCCAGTGAAAATGCTCATTTCTCTCTTTTCGGCTACGAACTCGATGAGTTCCCAGGCCGGGGTGCTCTGGAGGCTTTGGGTGCAGGCGTTGAAATATCTGTTGATGATGTTGCTGTTTTGGCTCACCTGGCAAGCGTTAAAGTTAAAGACAACACGCTTATACTTCAAAAAAGCCGACCAGATGCAAGTTCTGATGTGATATCAGCTTTGATTCAGGATATTTCTCACTATGAATATGAAGAAATCAAGTTTTGCTTTAAACATACCAGCGGTCTTAATGGAATACTGATCTTAAAAGGAACGGTTTCTCCTTATTTTACGGATTCCGATCCTGTTTTGGAGGGCAATTGTCTTATTGAAATTCAGCCGTTGCAGGATTTTGAAAAAGATCTTACTGCAATAAAAACAGCCAGGGCACTTAAAAAATATCTAATATGGTGCCATAAGAAACTGAGCGGAAATCAGGCGAACAGTATTAAAAATTCGAGAGGCGCTGTTCCGATTAATGCTCTGGTTACACAGCGTCCAGGGCGATTAAAGACTGTGCAGTCATTTAAAAATCGCTGGGGATTGAAGGGACTTTCTATTTCATCCGGTCTTATATATTGGGGACTAAGTGCTTTTCTCGGGATCGATGTAATGAAGGCGCGTGAAACAGATAATATCGAAGGTGACTTTACAGAGAGACTTAAGCTGGCCATGGAAAGTAAAAACAAGTATGATTTTATTCATGTACATACTAAAGCACCTGACGTGGCAGCTCACACAAAAAATCCTTATGCTAAAATTGCCGCCATTGAAGCGCTTGACCGTGGGCTTGGCAAAATTATTGACTCTTTGCTTAATGACAAAGAATCTCTGATAATCATTACTTCTGATCATTCTACTCCGAGTTCCGGAAAACTAATTCATTCAGGAGAACCGGTGCCGTTGTTAATTGTGGGTGAAGGGGTTCGCCGTGACTCTATAAAGTCATTTGATGAGGTTAACTGCGCCGGTGGGTCATTGGGGTTTGTACACGGCAAAGAATTTATGTATCTTGTATTAAACTATCTTGATCGTGCAAAACTTAAAGGTTTGATGGACACGCCTGTTGATCAGGCATTCTGGCCGGGCAAAACCAAACCTTTTCGGTTAGAGAATCAGAATCAAAAATGCTAAAAACAGGAGTCATACACGGTCGTTTCCAAATATTGCACAATGACCATATGAAGTATTTAATGGCCGGCAAGTCTTGTTGTCAAAACCTTGTTGTCGGCATAACAAACCCCGATCCAACGCTTACCTGCGATGATAAAACTGCTCCGGGAAGAAACAATCCATCAGCCAATCCAATGTCATATTATGAAAGATATATCATAATAAAAACCACTCTTTTAGAATATGGCTTTGGCATCCAGGAGTTTTCAGTTGTTCCACTGCCGATCAACCTCCCTGATTTGTATAAGTATTATGTTCCATTGGATGCCACTTTTTTTTTGACCATATATGATGAGTGGGGAGAAAAAAAATTAAGCGTGTTTGAATCCATGAACCTGAAAACCAAAATACTTTGGCGCAGACCTTTAAGTAAAAAAGGGTTATCAGGGACTCAGATACGTCAATATATTATTTCAGGACAGCCCTGGGAACACCTGGTGCCACATACATCAGCTCGAATAATGAAGGAGATGGGTATCATAGAACGTATTAAGAAGTTTGTGCTGTAAAAAAGATATAACTAAATTGAGTGATTTTTATGAATTTCATAGCTATAATTATTCTGGCCGCAATCGTTGTTGACTTTGTATTGAGTGGACTGGCTGATATACTGAATCTAAAGGGTTTAAAGACCGAACTCCCGGAATCGTTCAAGGGTTATTATGACGCAGACAGTTATCGCAAGTCTCAGGAATATCTGCGTGTTAATACAAAATTCGGATGGATTACATCTTCCTTTAATATGTTATTAATCCTGATATTCTGGTTCGGGAAAGGCTTTCCAGTATTAGATCAATGGGTACGATCCTGGAATTTTGGATATATCATGACAGGCCTGTTATACATAGGCTTATTGCTTTTATTTAAAGCAATTTTATCATTGCCTTTCAGCATTTATTCTACATTTGTTATTGAAGAGCGTTTTGGGTTTAATAAGACTAAATGGTCCACATTTATAATGGACCTAATAAAAGGATTTTTGTTATCGGTCCTGCTCGGCGCACCTCTTCTGGCAGGCATACTTGCTTTTTTTGAATATGCCGGGGCAAATGCCTGGCTGTATTGCTGGATAGCAGTAACAATATTTATGCTTGTTATTCAATTTATTGCACCAACATGGATTATGCCTCTTTTTAACAAATTCAATCCTCTTGAAGATGGAGACCTGAAAAATGCTATCATGTCATATGCGCGTTCTATAAAATTCTCCCTTGAAAATGTTTTTGTAATGGATGGCTCTAAACGTTCTGCCAAGTCAAATGCTTTTTTCACAGGTTTTGGCAAGCACAAGCGGATTGTTTTGTTTGATACATTAATTAAACACCATACTGTGAATGAGCTGGTGTCAGTGCTTGCACATGAAATGGGGCATTTTAAGAAAAAGCATATACTACAGACAATGATTATCAGCATTGTTCAACTGGGAATAATGTTTTTTTTGTTGTCTGTTTTTGTCTCCTATCAGGGTCTTTTTGATGCTTTTTACATGGAACAAAAATCCGTTTATGCAGGATTGATTTTTTTCAGCATGCTGTATTCGCCCATTGAATTTTTTACAGGAATTTTAATGCAAATGCTTTCCCGTAAAAATGAATATGAGGCAGATAGATTTGCTGTGGAAACCACTCAAGATCCCCAATCCATGGCAGATGCATTGAAAAAACTTTCGGTTAACAATCTTTCAAACCTTATCCCGCATCCGTTTTATGTTTTTTTAAACTATTCTCATCCGCCGGTTTTGGAAAGAATTAAAGAAATTATGACTGCAGGGATCGGGGATCAGGGATCGGGGATCAGGGAGCAGTTGAAGGCTGAAGGTGGTGGAAGGAGTTAATTATGGGCCAAAAAAATATTAGGCTGATTTCGTGGAATGTTAATGGACTTAGAGCCGTGATGAAGAAGGATTTTCATAAATCTTTAAAGAATATGGATGCAGACATTGTTGCTTTACAGGAAACAAAGATTCAGGAACCTCAGCTTACAGAAGAAATGAAGAATATTGACGGCTATGAATCATACTGGTCTTTTTCCACTGTCAAGAAAGGATACAGCGGCATTGGGGTTTATACAAGGATAAAACCCAGGAATGTTAAATATGGTATCGGCGTATCAAAATATGATGATGAGGGGCGTATTATTGAAATGGATTTTAAAAACTTCATTTTTTTTAATATATATTTTCCAAACGGACAGATGAGCGAGGAAAGACTTCAGTACAAACTTGATTTTTACAGGGATTTTTTTGAATATATTGATGCTTATAAGGATAAAGGAAAATGTTTGATAATAGCCGGCGATTACAATACCGCTCATAATGAGATTGATTTGAAACACCCGAAGGCAAATGAAAAAAGGTCCGGCTTTCTGAGGATTGAGCGCGACCGGATGGATATGATAGTTAGAAACGGCTATGTTGATACGTTCAGATATTTATATCCGGATAGAGTAAAATATTCATGGTGGACATACAGGTTCAATGCCAGGGCTAATAATGCAGGCTGGCGTATTGATTACTTCTTTGTAACGCAGAATATTATTGATAAAGGGTGGCTCAGGGAAGCATTTATTGATAACGATGTTTATGGATCTGATCATTGCCCGGTAGGTATAGATGTGAAGATTTAAGTGCCCGGTGGTAAGCCCGAGGCTATCTATCCGCTGAACACGTCAAAGCTTTTTCGGTGTATTCAAGTCGGAGGAATGAAAGTCATGCGAAAATTCATTTTTCTATTTCTTATCTTAATTGCGTTGCTGGGCGGAATATTTTTTTCCGCTGATACAATTTTGGAAAAAATATCTCTAAAGTCTCTTAATCATCTCAATAAAAAAGCAGCCGAATCGGGCATTATTTTTTCCAAGATGCATTTCAAGGATGTGAGGCTTCACCCTATTGATACCGTGACATGGCGGGATTTTTCAGCCCAGGGCTATCGGAAAAAAGATGATAATGCATCAAAACAGTTTTTTACTTTTCACATTGACGAGATAATCATTCGTTTGGAAAGCTTTTCAGAGAACACTTTAACACTTCTCATGAAGGGCATTACGGTTGAGCCGCATTCGGATGAACCTCTAAGTCCTTTAATGAACAGCGGGCACGCACCTCGGTTGGAAAATGGCGAGTTTGGCATGAAGTTTCACCTAAATTATTTCTCGCCGCCTCATGCCCGCGAACAGATACGCCGCATAGCCGAAAATTTGGTATTATTTTTTCAGCAAGGCAGATCAAGCATGCCTTTAACTTTTTCCGGCATAAGTACTTTTAACATTGCAAAAGAGGCTGTTAGCACCAGACTGACAACAGAACGGATTGGAAGGGAATATATCCTGGTCTTAAATCGAGAAACTCTTATAGTTATCTCAAGCATATTGGAGGAAGAATTAACCGATTCCGAAGTCGATCTGTTTGCACGCAATCCCTTTCGGGCGCCACAACTGCTACGTATTCGTAATGATGCGCAACTTACTGCGAAATTAGAACATGCCCGCAATCCGTCAGTGCCGGAAGACTCCTTTCGCCACGTTTTATGGAGTTATCTTCTTACCAGGGCGTATGGCCCTCAATTTGCCGAAAAAACCACAGATGCCCATGAGTTGGGTGCAATTGACAATACTGAAGCTGAACGGCGCAAGGATAAGATCAATAATGCTATTGGCCGGCAATACGCCCTGGAGCATCGGAGCCGGGAGGACATCCTCTGCCTCCTTATGACAGATCCGAAAGTGATATGGGACTAAGGCTCAATTGATGAATTATTTGATGCGTTGCACGGAAGGTTGTAAACCATGAAAACAGCTTGTGTGGCTTTTGCTTCCACACTACCAGAATACACATCATGTCCAACTATAATTTTACGTGGTGCACTTTGAAGTTGAATTCACCAAAACAAAACCAACTTTTAGGCTATGAATTCAGAAACAGGGCACAGAGAGCATGGCAATACGAGAAATACAATATGTTTTTGAGTTTCTAAAAAGAGCAAAGGTAGGACAATCTCTACAATTGGCCTCGGACTGTATCGCACTGTTAAAGAGCAAGCCGAGAATTCGAAAACTTAGCATAGATAAGGAAATACGGTTTTGGTTTTCACAAAAAGAAAAGCTTCTTGAGGCATTCGTTAACGGGCATGTAACATTTATCGATGATTTTGGTCTTAACAAGAAAGGCTTGAATGAACTTAAAGCCTTGTCAAAGTATTCACCTGAAGTCCGCCTTGCTGAGATTGATCAGGACGGGTTTTTGTTATCGTATTTTGGTGCCATAGAAGGCGTTCCAACCGTTTCGAAAGAGAATTTTATAAAAAGAAAGAGGTATACTCTTGAAGCAGTTCTTCTGAGCAATAAAGTCGGGTTAAAGAAAAGATATAACGGAAACAAATTGGCATTTCTTAATGAACTGAATGCACTTCATGATTTGGCTACAGCCGGCTGCAACTTGCCTTCCATAATGGATGTCGATTTTTGTAACTTAAGCATAACATTTTCATATATCTTAGGACCTGTTCTGCGCGAAGTGTTGGCAAAAAAAGGCGCCATAGTACGTGATCGGGATGTCAATAATGATCCTCGTTTTACATTTTTATCCCCAGACAAGAGATGGATTAAACGGATAGAAGAAGGAAGACGCTATCTCAATGATGTAGTCGGCCAGGGTTTTATTGAAGATTTATATGGACAATTACTTAGAATTCACGCATCGGGTTACTTATGGAATGATGTAAAATATGGGAATATTATCATTGAAAAAAAGTCTGGAAAACCATATTTGATTGATTTTGAAAGGGCGCTAAATTGTAGCAATTTTAGTAAGACCTTTTTTGAGGTAATGTGCGACCAAGAGAAAAGGAATCTCAAACTCCATTTTGGCATCGATAATTGGGCTGTTGTGTAAGAATCTATTTTCCCAATCAGTTGCTATTGCGGCTTGTTACCAGTAACTTTTCCCAAATATGAATAAAGAACAGATAGTAAAAAAGAGTCTTAGTGCAACGAAATATACCGTTGTTTTCAGGGTATTGTCTCAAGCAACATCCCTTGTTGTTACTGTTCTTCTTGTCAGAGCGCTTTCCGAACATGATTATGGGATATACAATCTACTATATTCAGTAATCGGTTTATTAGGAATGGTCGCATCCTTCGGGCTTGCTAACACCCTTCAGCGATACATTCCAGAATATTACAGCAAGGGAGAATTTAGAATCGCCAACAATTTGTATCGAGTCGCCTCGATTATACGCCTTTTTTCCAATGTTGCCGTTCTTGGTTTGGGATTGATTTTCTGGGAACTTGTCGCCCCTTATCTGAAAATCGTAGCCTACAAGAATTGTTTTATGCTTTTTACATTAATTGTGTTGCTCCATATGCAGAGGGAGCTTCTGGAAATCTGTCTCGGTTCCTATTTTCTTCATAAATATTCTCAGGGGTTTTCCCTTGTCTTCGTCCTTATCAAGGCTGCAGGATATGCTTTGGCAATAATGACGGAAATGGATCTCTGGTTCATACTGACAATGGACCTTTTAGCCTACTTCATTATTTTTTGTGTTCTTCAAATCATTTACTACAAAAAGATTCCAATCTCTAAAGGGCATATGGAAAGGATAGGCTGGGGCGAGAAAAGGCGGCTTGTCCGTTACGCTCTATTCTATAATTTCAATGATACCGGAGCAGGGCTTCTTAATGCAGACTTTGATAATTTTATCATCGTTATGTATTTGAACCCTGTGGCGGTTGGAGCATATGCCTTTTGTCAAAGAGTAACCAGGATGATCCAGAGACTTATTCCGGTCAACTATCTTCTTGATGTGATACGACCTGCCTTTTTTTCCTTGGGATCACTCGCGGATACGAAGAAGATCAATCAATTTTATCAGTCACTGATCAAGATAAACTACATCTTCAATATCCCGATTTTCTTTTTTATCGCTATATTCGGGGAGGAATTAATTAGGATTCTTTTTGGTGGGAAATTTCTGGGATATTACCATGTTCTCATAGGTGTATATTTTTTCTCTATGATAAATGCCTTTCAAGGGCCTCTCGGTCTTGTCGCGCAGTTGAAAGAGAAAGCAGATATCATTCTCTACAGTAAAGTCTTTGCTGTCTATAATCTGATCGCTGACATTTTGCTGATTAAATACTTTGGTATCTGGGGAGCAGTTGGTGCTACCGGTAGTGCCGTACTGGGAAAGAATCTTTTTATCTGGTATTTCATTAGAAAAGAGGCAAGTTTTAAAGGAATGGGAGAATATTTTTATAAGAGTATTCTTTTCTGGGTCTGTGTTGCGTCTGTGGTTTTGGGCATAAAAACCCTTGTCTTAAATCACGTCATTGAATTTATCATTGGATTCATCATTTTTGGTATAAGTTTTCCACTGCAATTCCGCTGTGGCCTTTTCAGCTACTCTGAGAGACAGAGTTTTAGAGTCATTACTAATGAAAATACGAAATTAAGTTATATAGCGAAGTTCTTAGGAATTCAGACTGCATGAATCAAACATCTTTAGGGGACTGACTGTGTGTATAGATAAACCAAGTTTTTCGTGTGATCTGTGTGGTTCTGCTGAGCACGACGTCAAAAAATCCTTAAACAGGCGCATGGGACTTGAAAGTTCGAAATTTAACGTAGTTAAATGTTTAAATTGTGGCTTGTTAAGCCTGCATCCAATTCCAGATGAAACAGAGTTTACGGCTATATATGCTGACTATGCCCACAAAAAGCACCGCATTTCTGTTGAAAAACAGCGATTATACATTTACATCGACAAACTTGAGAAATTAAAACAATATGCTATTGGCAATAAACTATTAGATATTGGAGCAGGATTGGGTACTTTTGTAAAGTGCGCCAAGGAATATGGTTATGATGCAACTGGTATCGAATATGATGAAGAACAATGTGGGTTAAGCAAGAAGTTATATAACATCGATCTTGTAAATAGAAAGTTTGAGGACATTTGCAAAAGCTTCTTTGAAAATGGTTTTGACGTTATTAACATGCACCATGTGTTGGAACACGTTCAATCGCCAAGGAAGCTTTTGAACAGGGTGCATTCAATTTTGAAACCAGGCGGTGTTTTGCTGATTGAAGTGCCAAATCAGTTCTGTAATGTAAGAACAGAGATAAAATACCACTTATTCCGTCGGTTTAAATATCCTAGTCACTCATTACATCACCTCTATTTTTTTTCTATAAAAACGCTCAGGTTGTATTTAAGCCCATTTAAAATATTAGAGTTAAATCAATTTCGGCCAAAAAGAAGAGAGCTGCCACTTTTAGAAAGAATACCCAAAGACTTGTACAGGCATTTGTTTTCAAAGTTTGACATCGGTGGTAGCAGTTTTATTGAAGCCTATTTGCGAAAGTAATACGTCATTTCCAGAGGATGGCCTGGCGGCAACCAGTATATGCCAACGATTGCAAGGCAACACCCGCTTTTTATGGTGAGAGGTTAATATGGCTTTTTGGTTGTTTGTCTTCCATGTTGCACATCAATTTTAGTTTGGCTACCCTCTTAAAGGGATTCCTTTTTTCCTGGAAAAACTTGATTTTGAAATGGGAGGCAGCAATCAATAAATGCACGCAGCTATAGGAATGAGATTGCAAAACATTATAGAAAAATGGGCTCAACTCGTGTTCCATGATAAATCATATAGGTTGATGCCTCAAAGTCATCAAAACTTTGCCGGGGGTGTTGGCACTAAATGAAAAAGCGAATCGTTTTCCTTACAGAACATCATTGGGATGTGGAATTTGGTGGAGCAGAGTATCAAATCAAACTAATAATTGATCAACTGAAATGGTTATATGATATTTATTATGTAGCTCGTAACGTAACATTTAATGTCAAGCATATGAAACAAATAAAAATACCTCATATTGGGTTGTTAAATAGACTTGGGCCTAATTATTTTCTTGATATTACTAATGTTTATCATATATTAAGAAAGCTTAATCCAGACTTCATATATCAAAGGGTGAGCTGTGCTTATACAGGAATCGCCGCTTATTATGCCAATAAATACAATAAAACTATGATATGGCATATTTCTTCTGACAACGATGTAAAACCTTGGGAATTCAATTTAAAAAAACAAATAATTTTCGATTATATCGATAAGAAATTTGCAGAATACGGGATAATGAATTGTTCAAAGATAATTGGACAAACCAAGTACCAAAATAAACTTCTAAAAAAATATTATAGTAAAAAATGTGAAGTTATCATTTCAAATTTCCATCCCCTTCCTGCTCATGAAATACAAAAAAAACATCCTGTCAAGATCTTATGGGTTTCGAATATTAAATCTATTAAACGTCCAGAAATATTTGTTGAAGTTGCAAAACATTTTGAACAATTTCGTAATGTAAAGTTCTGCATGATTGGTGGAAAGCAAAACAAGAAGCTTACAACTCAACTTGAAGAAGAAATTAATAAAATTAAGAACTTAGAATATCTGGGTGAAAAGACATTAAAAGAAGTTAATAACCTGTTTTGTCAAGCACATATTTTTATCAATACAAGTGATTCTGAAGGATTCCCAAACACATTTATTCAGGCATGGATGAGGCGTGTCCCAGTTGTTAGCCTTAATGTTGACCCTGATAACGTATTAAAAAATCATGGAATAGGGTTTCATTCCGGCAGTTTAGAACAACTATTTAAGGACACAAAGAGACTTATAGAAGATGAAGAACTCAGAGAAACCATGGGGAAAAGAGCACAAGAGTATGCTTTTAAACATCATTCACTCGCTAATATAGAAAATATTGTGGATTTATTCGACAAGTAGTTGCATAATTGTTTTTAGTATCTTAAGAGTCCATAGTTCTTTCTAACCCCATGAATTTTAAAGAAATATCCTATTGACCGAACCGTCATTCCCGCGAAGGCGGGAATCCAGCAAAATCAATGGGTTATGGATTCCTGCCTTCGCAGGAATGACAGAACTTTGGACTCTTAAGTTAGTATAAATCAGGATATATATTATAGGCACTAAATTGAGAACTATTTACTGGATAGATTCCGACCGATTTGACACCAAATTAGATAAAAGCACATGGTTGGAAACAGGTGAGGTTTTGGCAGGGGAAAATTTTTCTGTCACTCTCTTGTGCGGCTTTAGAAAGGAAAAATATATCCCCAAGGGTTATAGATTAAAGATAAAATATTTTAGAGCTATTGATGTTCCATTCTTATTCAGATGTTCACTTCTTATAAATATATTTTTCTGGCTTATAAGAAATATCAGACAAGACGATATCATCATTGTTTCACCACAAGACTTATGGATCGCTTTCTTTCTTAAATTACTAAAGAAATGTAATTTACATCTGGATATAAGAACCGTACCTGTCGACATTTATAACATTATTGATCGTATCGATTACCTGCTTTTCTGGAAAATCCCCTTAACACTTTTTCATAAAATCCCAGACAGTTTGTCATTTATTACTGAACTGCTAAGACAAAGTGTAGAGCGGGAGTTCTGTCTGCGTTTTCAAGATTTCGTAATATGGCATTCCGGTGTGAATACACGACATTTTAAAAGGTTGGAAAAAGAATCTGGGCAACAATCAAATAAATTTATTCTTACCTACTTGGGGGATATCACCAAAAACAGAGGAATAAATTTGGTATTAGAAGCGCTTTCCATTTTAAAGAAAAACTATCAGGAAAACATAGTATTTCAAGTTATTGGTAATGGCGCTGATTTGGCAAATCTCAAAAGTATTAGTTCAGCCCTTAAGATTAACAAAACAGTCAACTTTAAAGGCTATATCCCATATGAATTTATTCCCAAACACCTTAGAAATACCGGTTGTTTTATATGTCCGCTTCCCAACAGGCCTGAGTGGAATGTCTCAAGTCCAATAAAGGTTTTTGAGTATCTTGCTTGTAAAAAACCTATCATACTTACTCCAATTGCTGCACACAAGAATATTGTTGAGAATGAGGATTTTATAGTCTGGACTGATGGCGACAAAGTAGAAGATTTTGTTAGAGCTATTGAATATGCTTATGAAAACTGTAATATTTTAACAGAAGCCGCAAAAAAAGCTCCTGATGTTGTTAGAAAAAATTATGAATGGAGAGTTCAGGGTAAAAGGCTCGCTGATTATCTGAAGAGAAAATATCATGCCAGTACAACTATATATTATTTATCCTTATGATCCCATTGGCATAAAAATTGGAGGAGCAGAAACCTTTATTAAAGGGTTTATTAAGTATGCGCCGGAAGATTTTGATATAAATTTTATAGGAATAACTTCAAACGTCGAAGAACGACCAGTTAATAGATGGATGAAGTTATATTTAGGCAGTAAAAAATTTAATTTTTATCCATTATTATTTGAGCGTGATGAAAATAAGAAAACAACAATTCCTTTATCTTTACGTTTTACATTAGCTTTAAAGTTAGCGAATATAAAAGTTGAGAAAGGAGTTCTTTTTTTTAATAGAATCGAGCCTATGATATTGTTTAGGAAAATAAAGTTGCCTAAGATTGCAATTATTCATAGTGATATTGAAAAGCAAGTTGGAGAAAGCGAAGTATTATGGAGCAAATTTCCCTATATGTATTTTCTATATGAAAGTTTTATTTTAAAAAATTTAGATTATCTTTATACTGTCAGCAAAAATTCGTTGAAATTTTACCAATCAAGATATCCCCAAAAAAAAGAAAAATTTTCATTTTTACCAACATGGGTAGATGCGGAAATATTTTATTCTAAGAATGGCTCTAAAGCTTTAATGAGAAAAAAATTAAAACGTGTAAATGAAACTTTGCCGATTGATGGGAAATGGATCCTGTTTGTAGGAAGATTACAAAAAGCTAAAGAGCCGATGAGGTTAGTGGATAGCTTCTTTGAATGCTATAAGAAAAATAAAGAATCATATCTTATTATTATTGGCGAAGGGAATTTGCGAAGGAAAATAGAAGCGTACGTAGAGAAACTAAAAATACAAAAAAATATTTTTTTTCTTGGGAATATGCCTCAAAGGGTATTAGCTGATTTTTATAGAGCTTCGAATGTGTTATTATTGGCAAGCAACTTTGAGGGCATGCCCATGTGTGTTTTGGAAGCGTTGGGGAGTGGTGTGCCTGTGGTAACAACTGAGGTGGGAGAAGTGAAACGCATTGTAAGAAATGGATTTTCCGGTGAAGTAGTTAAGAGCTTTTCGCCATTGATTATTGCGCAAGCGCTCTTAAAGGTACTGCATGATTCCGTCATATATTCGAAAAGTAATTGTGTTGAATCTGTCTCAGCATATACACCCCAAAAGGCCTTAGGACCGGTCTATGAAAGAATCCGAGAATTATATAAGAAAAAATACTCGTAACTACTCAGGTGGATAGGCTGAAGGCTGAAGACTGTTAGGAAAAAGTGCATTTTGAAGCCATGTTTGGTGCAAGAATCAGATGTTTCCGCTAAAGTATGGCAATCGTGCTCTTCTGACCCCTTCAGCCTTTAGCCTAAACAGCTTCAGCCTGACTATGTGAGTAGTCACAAATATTCTTAAAAGATAGAAAAAGGTGTCAAATATTTTATGGCTGTAATTGGATATTATATTCTTTTTTTGTTTTTAGCCTTTCTGATATATTTTTTTCCAGTGCCTTTACGCTACTTACAGCAAGCAAAACTTCAGCGGAAATGCTCACAAAAAAAATACCTTGTACTAAGCTATGATGATGGTCCAGGGAAAAATCTTACTCCGAAGTTACTTGAATTGCTTGCCGAACATAATATAAAAGCGACTTTTTTCCCGCTCGGAAAAAATATTGAGCAACATCCGCAGATAGTTGAAAAAATCATTGCCGCAGGCCATGAGATAGGCTGTCATGGCTATAATCATGTCAATGCCTGGAAAAACTCACCATGGAAGGCAATAGCCGATATAAAACTTGGTCTAAAATCTCTTTCGTTCTTTAATGCAACGTGTAGTTTTTTCAGGCCCCCACATGGGAAAGTCGTATTTCCAACATGGTGGCTATTGAAGAAACATAATTTGCAATTGGGTTGGTGGACAAAAGTGTCAGGTGATACATATAATGAATTACCTGATCCTGCTGATTTTGTAGAAGATGTAATTAGAAATGGCGGTGGAGTAGTTCTTTTGCATGACATCCACCGCAGTGAAGAAAGAATAAAATTTGTATTAAAAACTACGGATCTTCTGATTACGAAAGCAAAAGAAAGTCGGCTATCAATAAAACCATTAGGTTCCATATGTACCTCGAAACGCAATTTATAACCTTCCGAGGTATAGTCAAGATTCCTGTAATCATTTATTTCTGCCCTTGAAGGGCTGTTGGTCGGTTGGAAAAATGATAATTTAAGGCATATAAATTTGTACAGCTCTGAAGATAATGGTCAGGAGCAAGGGGTGGTCGTGAAAAAAGTGGTAATGTTAGTCTCCTCATCAGGTGGGCATTGGGTGGAATTGAGGCGGATGGAACCGGCATTTGAAGGACTTGAAAAGATCTATATCACTACAGATGCTGAATACAGGTTGCAGGTTGGAAACAGTTCTTTTTATGTTGTCCCTGATGCGACTCGCTGGGATAGGTTTAGGATAGTATGGCTTGCGTTGCACATGTTGTGGCTCGTGGTTATCCTGCGTCCGGACATAATAGTGTCAACAGGGGCTTTGCCTGGTTTATTCGCTCTGTTTTTCGGCAAGAAGCTTGGCAAAAAAACCATCTGGATCGACAGTATGGCCAATGTTGAGGAGCTTTCAATGTCTGGTAATAAAGTAAGTAGATATGCCGACCTCTGGCTGACTCAGTGGGAGCATCTGGCCCGGCCTGAAGGGCCGCATTTTGTCGGTGCAGTAATATGATTTTTGTAACAGTTGGAGCGCAACTTCCATTTAACAGACTTGTGCGGGTTGTCGACGAGTGGGCAAGGCTATCCGGTCGCAGTGATGTCTTTGCCCAAATCGGTAAAACAAGTTGGAAGCCGTCTTACATACAGTCAACTGCTTTTCTTAAGCCAGATAAATTCAGATATATGATTGAGTCTGCTGATATAGTCATTGCTCATACCGGCATGGGCTCGATCATTTCAGCGCTTGAACTATGCAAGCCAATTCTTGTAATGCCTCGAAAGGCCGCACTCAAAGAAACCAGAAATGATCACCAAATTGCCACCGCCAGACGTTTCCTTGAAATGAAATATGTTTCTGTGGCTTTTGATGAAAAGGAACTGCAGGAAAAACTCAACAACATTAATGATGTTGATATAAAGAATTTTAGCAAGATTGGTTCTACAGCCTCCCCAAAACTTATAAAAACCATCCACGATTTTATTGAAAACTCCCCGAGAAGCTCCTGTCAATCTGTTTAGGAATACTAATATTGGCGGTGGGTGTAATTCTGCAATTTCGTTTTCGACTTTTCGATCCAAAGGATCTTGAGTTGTTTCGCCGGAATATAAAGAGTCCGATTCTCACTAAAATATTGCAATTAATAGGGTGATAATATTGGTTCTCAGACCTAAGGGCTCGGTAAAAAATAACTTGGCATTTTTACATCCCGACTTCACCATATCTTTAACCGATCTTCATTCGCAAAAATCCTCGAAATAGCTCGCTATTCCTGCGGTTTTGCTCAATTAGATCAATTAAATCTACGGCAAATTTGGGCGCAAATTCTACCAACTTATTTTTGACCGAGCCCTTATTGCCCTAAAGAAACAAGAATCTTTTTTATTCTCTTTTTTAGTTCTCTCCACGATGGAAATATTCCATGTAATTGGGCAACCATTTCATTAAGCGTGGCATCATCTGAGACTGCCATAACCTTCAAGGCGTAAACGTTTGTATTGAGTGTATTCCATCCAACATCGACAGTCCTGGCGGATTGGTAGCCGGCTTTTTGCAAATAATCTATTTCACGGTCACCATAATCGCCGTTCGGATAGGCAAAGTGGGTTACCGGCGAGTTCAAGATATTCTCTAAGTCCTCTTTGGCGCCGACAATTTCCTGTAAGCTAAGGTCATCAGAGCACCTGACCAGAATAGGATGGGTACGAGTATGGCTTTGAAAGTCGATACCATTATGTTTCATTTCTAATATTTCTTTGATCGACAAGGCCTGTCGAACAGTGAATTCTTTTTCCGGGGTATAACCATTGAATGAAAAGAGTTTTTTGAGACGAACCGAGTTCGGCAGTTCCTTGAGTTGCTTTGCCTGTTCGGTAAAATCAATAAACCAATAATGGCGAGATGTACCAACTATCTGGGAACAGATGTATATTGTAACCGGAACGTTATATTTTTCAAGCACCCCTAATATAGAGAAGTTCCGCTTATGTCCATCGTCGAATGTGATTATCAGACTTTTGGGAGGAATCATTTGTCGGTCGTTGCTTCGAATAGCGTCAACGAGACGTTGTAAGGAAATAATAGTAAAGTGTTTTGTTATATAGGCCAGGTGGCTCTCAAGTATGTGAGGCTCCGGGGCATGGTACATTATGATGGTTGCTTTTGTACGGCAGATTGTTTCCCTGATCAGGAGAGCCAACCCTGAGTACCGTATTAAGAAGGCAAGAAATCTCCTCATTGTTTGTCCCTTAATTAGAAAGGTTCTTATCGTTTTAATCAACCTGCGCAGGATGGATTCGGTTCAGAGAGGTGACTCTTTGTTCTGCTCACTTTTGCTATATGAAACGGTATAACCAGCCAAAAAAAAGAAAAGAAAAACCATGAGATTTAAGTCGATAGTCTGAAAATAAAAGAATGATAAGGCGAAAATAGTAATCATTGTTAACATGCCCAATGAAAAGGTGCCGATAAAATCAGATCGTTTGCAAAGTTTTATAGCATCCCAAAAAATCATCAATACCAGGAAGAAGAAAATAAGCGTCCCTAAAATACCGATCTCCCAGAAAAGCTTTGTAATCGAAACCTCACCCACCTTATACATCTCGGCTTCTCGTGAATATTTTCCGGTCATAGCCTTTGTGAACGAGATGGAAACATTGCCGACACCATGTCCAAAAAGTATTTGCGGGCCTCGTAATGCCTTATCAATCGCATAAAAAATGGGGTCGATTCGCTCGGCCATATATTTTTCGACCCGGCTTTGATCCGTAACAAAACGGGTGATACCATGCCCCCATCGTTTCATCTGAAAATGGTCATAAATATTTTTCAGGGTAAAGCCAACTACGGAAAATAACACAATAAGAAAAACGGCTTTCATAATAGTCTTTCTTTGTTTTTTGAGAAAGATCAAAGGAAAAATAAAGGCTAACGGTAAGAGCACAAAGGTAACCTTGGTCTCATTTAAGGTTGTGGGTAAAAAGACAATGCATATTGAAATAAGAAAAAAACGTAAGGAGATCTTTTCCATGAGGTAAAATGCTATAAGAAAAGAGATTACCCAGATCAAAAAAATAGACAATATTCCTGTGGCGCCATAGCCAAGGGTGCCGCCCATTGGATCTCCTGACAAAGATTCTTTGAACTCGTAGAAACGCTGCCAGACAACAACCGGTAATTGCGTACAGGCCAGGACAAGGATGAACAGAAGTATTTTCTTCATCGAAGCATCCTCGAACTTGAAAACAGCAGGAAGGAGAAAAAGTGGAATAAATTTAAAGTAGGTTCTTATGCCGGCGAGTATTGTTCCCAAGGGGACGTCATTGAGAAATAATCCCATACATATATGTAAAAAATAGATCAGGAGAAGAATGACATATTTAATAGGGATGTTTATTTTTTCATGGGTTGCTGCAATCACCAGAATATAAAAGGCTGTTACAGCGGAGACTATCTCTGGAATCCAGGTAACAAAGCGGATACCAATACCGTAGACTTCAAAGAGCCAATCAAAAACAAATATACTGGAGAATAGGATATAAATAAGAAGGTTAATCATTTAAAAGAATAGTATTAAAATATGTTATAAAACCAGGCGGGAATTACCTGAACAACATTGTTGAGGATAACGCCGCCAATAAAACATTCATTGGCAATAAGCATATTTTTGGCTTTTTCAGCTACCTCCTTCTGTAAACTTAAGGACTTTATAACCATAAATGTAACATCTGAAGCTATTGCAGTAGAAAGTGAGTCCGCTGAAGTGAGGACTGGCGCTGAATCGATAAAGATGTAGTCATACCGGTCACGTATTTCGGTGAGTAATTCAGCAAGTCGTTCTTGCTCTATGCTACCGGATAGAGAGTTAAATTCTTTTCCACAAGACAATAAAAATATTTTGTCAGAATCAATGGGCTGCACGGTTTCGCTCAGACCTTGGCCACCCTTTAATAGATCAGTTAATCCTCGTTGATGAGATAAATTGAATATTGTATGTAAGGCTGGATTTTGAAAGTTGGCATCTATAAGCAGTATTTTTTTGCCAATATTTTTTTTAGCTATGTAATTTGTCAGGTTGGCGAGAATAGTCGATACCCCCTCTTTCCCACGGGTACAGACGAAGTTAAAAACTTTATAAGCGTTTTTGTTGTTAAAAAAGATTATCTTTTTTTCAAGATCGCCAATTTGTTGCCTGTTCTTCAAGTCCAGGAATCGCCCACCTGATTTTGGTGGTCCTTCACTTTTTAACATTGCCTCATATGTTCTTGCCATTGCCGGGTGTCTCCATTAATTGTCTCGTAATTATTTAATTTCGGAAAAGCTGCTGATAACGGGTAATGATAGAAGTATTTCTACATCGTCGGCTGTTTTCAGCCTATGGTCCAGTGCTTCAAGGATAAATGGAGTGCAAAGTGCAGCCAAAAGCCCTAAGTAAATAGAAATAAACAGCAGTAGCATTTTATTTGGCCAAACAGGATTACTTGAAGCACGGGGATGGTCGGCTATTGTTACGTTGGCCAGGTCCCGGTTTCTCTGTTCCGAGTAAACACGAGAGTCTTCGGTTTTTGAGGCATATAAAATGTAGTTGTTTTTATTAAGATCGACATTTCTTTTTAATTCTTGAAGCCTCTGTTCGTTTTCTTGAAGCTTGTTGGCTATAGCTTTCAATTGCATGATTTTTTTCTGCAGTGATCGCTTTTTCATCCCGAGACTTGCAAGTTCCAGCTCATCTGTTTTTATTGCCCTGAGCACCACATTGCGAATGTCATTTTCAATCATTTTTATCTGGCCGTTAATTTCTTGATATTCTCGACTGGTTTTCGTAAAATTTTTATTTATTTCACTTCGTTTTATAAAAAGAGGAACCATCCCTTTTTCCAGCTCAAAGATTGCAGGTATCATTCGCATTTCTTTGGTTATCAGTAGTTCATTATTATTAGAGAAAGCATTAGTTAAAAGTTCGATCCGGCTTTTTGCTTCATCGTAAACTATTTCAAGCAGATGTAATTCCTTGGTTAATTCGGCCAGAAGGGTAATATTCGCTAAATTCTGTTTGTCTATGTCTACAATATTCAGATTTTTTTTAAATTCTTTGAGTTCTCGTTCGGCATCTTCAAGCTTTATCTTATAGTTCATAGCCTGGTCGTTATAGAATTTTTGCCCCTCATCTATACTAAATACGGCATTATGGTGTTTGATGTATATTTGCAAAAGTCTATTTAAGACAGTTGTGGCTCTTTCGGGATCTTGTGCCTCGAGACTGACGAAAATTATACTCGATGAGAATACCGCTTCAATTTCCAGTGAGTTTTTTAAAAGAGATACTTGTGCTTCAAGAGGAGTAAGTGCTTTATCTTTCAGATTTATCAGGACGAGAATAAAATCAATTACATCACCGATGAAATCTGTTATTTTGTCAAAAACTCGTTTTTTTTCAGAGAGCCCCAACTTCTCATCTTCAAAGGACATAACGGTTTCTTCAAGAACACTGTCGCTTTGAATTAACTCAATCTCAGTATTAACATCTTCTTTTGTTGCAGCGCTGATGATTTGCCTCTCGTCTTCACCTGCGGTAATGACAACGTTTTGGTTGGTTTTGGGAAGAAGTATGACTTTAGCTGTACTTTTATAAACCGGAGTAGTGGTATATGCATAAAACATTATAGCGCCGACGATCAGGATAAAAACCTTGATCGCATGTGGCTTCCAGTAAAACCAGATACGAAAGAAATCCCTTGCAGATTTTAATTTTGTAATAGCCATATTAAACTACCTTTAAATTTTTTATAATGGACTGTGGTCTAATAAAGTTCCGCCAATATTATAGTCTGCACTGAAGAAGTCAGGAACCATTCCGTTTATGTATTGTTCAACAAAGAGATTTCTTCTGGCAATGGCGGTTTTGGGAACATATACCACATCGTACTGATTGAGAATGATGTCCTGACTGACGTTTCCATAATAAAGGATTTTTTCAAGGTTTACTAATCTGCCCCAGGGTCGTCTTTCTTTATCGCGGCTGATAATGAGAATTGTTCTTCTATCACCACTATCTAAGGGGCCGCCTGCCCTGGAGAGAATCTGAGTTACCGTTATCTGTCCTTCCATCAAATAATAGTCAGGTTTAGCGACCTCACCCATTACATAAACCAGGTTTGCTTTCATAACCTTCAAAATGATGGAGACGGTAAGATTGTCAATGAGTTTCTTATATTCGGCTGTGACTATGGCTTTTAACCGGGGTATGGTCTTACCTTTTGCCAGTATGTCATCGAGCATTGGAAAAGAAAGATATCCATCCGGCCTCACGGTCGTGAGCTTACTTTGACCGCGGGGAGCGGTAGTGATCGCTATTTTCAAGTGGTCAATTGCCCTGTTGTATTTAATTAAGGTTATGGTGATCACAGGATCCTTGAAATCTTCACTATAGAGTTTTGTGAGTTTTTCTTGTAATTGACTGGGAGTCAAGCCTAATGCATACACGTCACCCTTGCGGGGCATGGAGATGTTTCCGTCTGGTCTGATCGTAAGTTCGCGGTCGATATTCCCGTGATAAGTAAATTCAACCCTGAGGACATCGCCGACCGATAAGTAGTATTCCTTGGTGTCCGGTTTTGGTGTGTAGTGATAGATGATTTCAATTACATCTCCGGGGCCGACTTCGTATTCATATTCGACTCTGGGCATTGGGGGGCTATAGACAGTATCTTCTGAGATGCCGACCTCGGCGGGACCAGCACAGGATAAGCAAAAGAATCCTATAGTTAACAGAGCGATAGCGGTTTTGAGATTTTGGATCATTTTTTTCCTCTCTTAAATAATAAGTCTTTTATCAGGTTCTCTTATTTTTTTTCATTTAAAAACGGCAGAAATCTGAAATCAAGATTTTTTAGTGCTTTTTTAGCTTCATTTCTATCTGAAAAAATATCCATATAAACTCTGAAGACTAAATTTTGACCCTGCCGGGAAGGTATAAAAAATGCATCTTTGCCATTTGTCAGTAATCTTTGGGTGGCCTTTTGAGCAGACCTGAAATTATAAAACGAGGCATAATGAATATGATAGGTGTTACCTTCTCCTGTTACAATCATGGAATCTTTGGTGATCTGCGGCAGCACTATTTTTTGGCCACAATAGATCTGATGGACATTTTTTATGTTATTGTTTGCCATTTGAATGAGATCGATTACGGTCTCAGAAGTCGATCCATACTCTGCTAAAGCAACGGAAGTAAGCCATTCATTAGGCTGAATAGTCTGTACTTTTTCAGGTAGCTCCGAACTTGCAATATCGTTTGGCCGGGATAGAATAGTTTTTGCTGAAGAACTAAAATCCTTCCTTGCCATCGTAACACTATCAGGTGATATCTGGATCACCTTCTTTTTGAGGGTTTCTTGGCTGCTTTGTCCAACCGTCCTTACAGGACTAACTTGGCCCCCTATCTCATCCAGAGAAGAAGGGTCTGAGAACTTTGCGGCTATAATAGGTATGGACTTGCTTGCTGAGCGGTTGTCTAACGAGCGATTTGTCACAGTACGGAGGTCTTCGCTATTTGTGAAACCACTGATCCTCATTATTACAAGCAACAATAGAGCTATGCCGGCAAAAGCCCATACTCTCCGTCTTACGTAGAAAAATGAAAGATAATTTCGATACTTTTGGGAACCCGTCCGCATGTCACTGATCACTTCTTTAATAATCTTTCTTTTAATAATTCCGGCTTCAAGGGCATAGCCGATAAGAAGTGCGTTATCGCATATCTGATTAATCAGCCTGGGGGTTCCGCCGCTTACTTTCCAGATCAGGGACAATGCATTGTCATTAAAGAGTTGATGCGAGCGGTCGACTATTTTTAAGCGGTGCAGAATATATTCTATGGTTTCTTTTTTATCCAATGGATTGAGTTGGCGATTTATAACTATACGTTGTTTGAGAGGCTTTTGGGTTTCTCTGTCCAATAAATTATGTATTTCATTTTGGCCGACCAGGACTATTTGAATGAGTTTAATTGTGTTGTTCTCAATATTGGACAAAAGTCTTATTTCTTCCAGGGATTTTTTCGAGAGCAGATGGGCCTCGTCAATGATGATCACGGCACGTCGGCCTTCCTCATTAAGAGTCTCCAGCTTGCTGCGCAGCATGTCAATGGTTTGGAGACGGTTTTTCCCCTCAATCGTTACTCCCAGCATTTGAACAAGATGGTTAAAGATATCGTCAAATGTGATCCGTGGATTGATGATATTGATAACGATATGGCGAGGATTCAGTTCTTTTAAAAGAGAGCGGATCAGGGTGGTTTTTCCGGTGCCGACATCCCCGGATACAAGGATAAACCCTTTGGCCGACTCTATCCCGTATAAAAGAGAAGATAATACCTCTCTATGTTGTTTTGACAGGAAGAGAAACAAAGGATCTGGCGTGTTCTCAAAAGGTTTATTTGACAGGTTATAGTACCTTGTATACATAAGCCTCGAAGCCGGTTTCAGAGTTCAAAGGTTCAGTTTGTGCTTTTCATATCAATCTTCATTGCTTTCTAACCTTGAACCGTGAACCTTGGAACTTTGAACCTGGGTAGTTACATTATTTCAATTGCAATTTTTCCTGGTATATTGATCGCTTTTCCCCTATTTACTGAATTTAAACTCAATACGCCTGTTTAAAGCCCGTTCTTCCGGGGTTTCGTTGCCGGCCTTCGGGATGGTAAAAGAATGCCAGCTTATTGACAATCTTTCAGATGAGATACCTTTTTCCAGAAGATAATTCAGACCCGCCTGGGCGCGCTTTTTAGAAAGTTGGACATTGTATTCCATGGTGCCGAAATTATCTGTATGGCCCCTTATCTTCAGCTTCAAGAACGGATGCTTATTGAGCATTTCCACCACTTTGTTAAAGATGGCATGACCTTCAGGCTTAAGGTTGTATTTATCAAAGTCAAAAAGAACGTCCGCTAAGACTACCAGTTTCCAGCAGCCATTTTCATCAACCTTAAGTTCAGAGGGAGTGTCAGGGCATAGGTCCTTGTCATCCGTTACCCCGTCGCCGTCACTGTCCGGAGGGCGTTTGGTTAGAAATACTTCCCTGACAAAATCATTCATGGCTTCCTGATTTAATAAGGTGTCGGCGTTTACTGCCAAACCGCATTGACCGGCATGGGCAATCCTTTGGAATAACTCTTTCCCTGCAGAGTCATTGCCGATCTGAATAGTGTATATACATATGTTTTCGCCATATGCTGCTTTTAATTCTTCAGCCGCCAATACAGCTCTTTCATTCATGCCCTTGCCATCGCTTATGATAATAACGGCAATTTTTCCTTCCTTTGCAAACCAGTCTTTTATTGTAGCAAGAAGCGCGAGGTCAAGGGGACTGGCGCCGTTGACATCGATGATTTTTCTCAAAGCATGGCCGAATCCTTTTTTGGAATAGCTTTCCGGACCATGACTTCTCGTGGTGTAGAGTGGAGAACCGAATGTTCTGATAGCGCTGGTGAGTTCCAGGTCAGGTATGGTCTGGTTGAAACAGTAGATGATTTTTTTGGCAAATTTAAATTTGGTATATACATAGTCTTGATGACATTGCAGGCATTTTGAGGTTAGAGAACCATTTTGTTTGGCAATCTTGTGGCCGCCATGGGTTACGGCATGCTGGTTTGCGAATTCCATCTCTTTGTACTGGGCATGACACGTGATACACTCGATCGAGGCCATATAGAGTTCGGTCATGGATGCAGAAGGGTCAAAGATAACCATGAAGTTGTCCACTTTTTTTACAAGGTCATCGGAAATCTCAATGGGTTTGCACTCATCAGTTTGAACAAGATGGTAATTAGAATCAGGAGTAATTTTTTCCTTAGTGGTCGGTTGTGAATGGTGGGTGGGGCATCCGAAAAGAATTGTCAAGGTCAGGAGTAACACTGTTTTTAAAACAGATTCATAACGCATTGAAAAATCTCCAGTAAATTATTCATTTACGTTGTCAGAATGGTAATAAAGGCAATAAACTCGAGGAGGCCTCGAGACTTTTTTATTCGCTGAAGAAATTTGTTCAATCTCGTTTGGGTCTGATTCCCCGCAGCTTGCTGCGGAACAGGATCCAAGGCTTGCCCTAGGGTTCAAACCATTGATTTCTCATCATAGATGAATTTATTAAACTATTTTATGTTATGTTTTATGTCAAACAAAAAATATTCATTAAGAAAAAATCAATCGTTTTCACATCTGTTGAGTCCTTCTTTTGCCCTGGCATAGAACTGATCATCTGAATGAGACTCCAGACATTTCTTATACTTTTGTATGGCCTCCTTGACTTGTCCCAGTTTTTCATAGCTCTGAGCCGCAAGAAAATTGGCATGCGGATACTGTGGTCCCAGCTTCAGAGCTCTTTTAGCCTCATGTAATGCCTCATCATACCTGGATAGTGAAAAGTAGATTTCTCCCATTGTGTAGTAAACATCGGGGTATGACACTTTTTTAGACAAGAGGTATTCCCCATGCCTTAAGGCTTCCTGAAATTTGCCCAGATTCTTCAAAGTCTTGCACAGGTTAATGCGAGCCTGAACGTATTCCGGATTTAAACGAATCGCCTCGTGGAAGACCTTTTCAGCTTCCTTTGTTCGGTTTAGTCTTAGATACAGGGTTCCAAGGGTGTTATAGAGGTCCGGATATGTAGGATGTTGCTTCAAATAATCTTTAACAAGAGGAATGAACGTTTCCCAAAGTGACGTATCCTCTTTGGAAAATTCCTTTATCTTTATGAAAGAGAGCATTTCAGAAAACGTTGGCATGATATCTAAATGCTTATTAATTTCCTTTATTGCTTCCATAAGGGATTTATCACCACCGAGAATTTGGTCAAGTGCTTCAGATTTTTTTTTCCTATAATATGATGGTTTGGCGACTATATCGCGCATGGTGAGTATTGTACCCTTCAGGTTTTTATCATCAGGGTCAAGGCGACCAGCCCCCTCAAGTTCTTCCAGTGCCGCATCAAATTTTTCCTCACGGCAATATAGTATTGCAAGTTTTATTTTTGCATTCTTATAGTCGGGGTTAATCTGCAGCGATCGCTTAAAGCACTTAACAGCCTTGCCAATTTCATTACGACTTGCGAAAATGATCCCCAAAAAATACTGTATATCTGAATATTCAGGAAATTTTTCATTCAAGAAGGAGAAGTTTTTGAGAGCTTCGTCAAATTTGCCCAAATAGGTTTGGGTGATCCCCAATTTTATTCGTGCATCCACGTAATTAGGGTTAATCTCCAGTGCCTTTTGAAATGCGTTTATAGCTTCGATAAGATTTGTCTCCCCCAAAAGGGCAAGACCCATATGAAAATGGACATCAGCATAATCGGGATGTTTTGTTAATATTTCTTTGTAAATTGACATAGCCCTATTCCACATTTTAAGATTATGGAGTGTGATTGCGAGCTTAAACTTGGTTGGCAGATGGTCCGGGTTGAACCGAAGAATATGGTTGAAAGCCTTTACAGCGTCTTTACACCTTCCAATATTATTCAAACAAACACCAATGAAGTAATAAAGATCAACATGTTCGGGGTTTAATTCAAGGGCCTTCTGAAATTTCTGGAGCGCACTTGAAGTATTACCGGTTGCAAAAAGCACAATCCCCAGGTTACGATACGCTTGAGCACGGTAGAACTGGGCCAGATTACGTTCAAGATTTAAAAATGGTGATTTTCTTTCTAATACATTTTGAAACTGTTCAATGGCTTCTCTGTACATATGGCGGTTGTAATAGTGCATCCCCTTTTGATAGCCTTTGTCTATGCCAAAATTAAACAAATGTTTTAAAAAGCTCATTATCGCTTCTCCTATCCTACCGGTTGGCTGACTCTTTATCGTGCGCCCCTGCGCGAAAGGACGGCAGGGATTGTTTTTATAAGGATTTTCAAGTCAAGAGCAAACGACCATTTTTCAATATACATAAGGTCAAGTTTCATCCATTCATCAAACCTGATATCGTTTCTTCCACTCACCTGCCAGAGACAAGTTATTCCCTGCTTCACAGATAGCCTCTTCTTTTCCCAAGGCCTATATTGGCGGACTTCCGTGAATATAGGCGGCCTTGGTCCAACCAGACTTATATCACCTTTGAGAACATTGAAAAGTTGGGGGAGTTCGTCCAGGCTTGTTTTTCGCAAAAATCGGCCGATCCGTGTCAAGCGCGGGTCATTTATAATCTTAAAGGCAGGGCCATCCATCTCGTTTAAATGCCACACTTTTTCCAGAAGCTTCTCTGCATCTGCGACCATCGAGCGGAATTTATACATGATAAAACGCCTGCCATGCTTGCCAATCCTTTCCTGGCGGAACAATATAGGACCAGGAGAATCCATCTTTATGAGAATGGGCATGACCACCCATAGGGGCAGGCAAAGAAAAATAAGAATGGCTGATGCCATAAAATCAAAAAGGCGTTTTATGAATTGTATTGTCGGATTTTGGAAAACATACTTAAGAAATACCATTGAAACACCCCCAAGATGTTCTACGAAAATATTTCCGTCCTCTTCTATATGAGTAGATGTGGTAAAGGCAAAATCCAGGCCTTCTGCCTTGCAACGTTGTACAACCATGTCTATCTTTGACAAGTAATCTTTATTACCTTCAAAAAGAATACAGTCAACAACGTTATTCTTAAGAACGGCGTCCAAATGGTCTACTCTGCCGATAACAACATGATTCGAAATCCTGTCCCCAACCTTTTTCTTGCCATTTGAAAGAAACCCAACCACTCTCATGCCCCACTCAGGATGCGTATCAATGATATGAGCAGACTTTAAAGCCTTATCATTTGTTCCAACGATTAAGACGAACTTTATGAGATTGCTTTTTCCCCGGTCATGCCGCATAAGCCAAGAAACAGACATTTTGTTGATGGCAAACAGAGGCCATGAAAGGACAACAAACACGATTACAAAACAAATACTGCCCTTGAGAGCAGGGAACACAAACAAAAGAGCAAGAAAGATTCCAGCCATCAGCAAGCAGGGTATTGCTGACCGAAGTAAAATCTTTTTGAAGTAAGGGCTGCTGGTATGATAGTCCCTGTAGACAAAGTAGATTTGGGCAATCGGTAACAGCAAAAGCAGAGGGACAAGATTCAAATACCGATTCCAGTAAAAAGGCAGGTCAAAACGGGTGAGATAGGAATGATGGGGTAGTGGAAACAGGTCGCCGGTCAGGTTCGTGATTTCAAATGAGAGTGGGGCGCTGATAGCATATATAATAATAACAATTGCGTAATTTATTAACAACTGAAGTGGAGCAAAATATTCTTCCTGTTCTCTTAGCATTGGCTCTTAAGTCATGTAATGATTTGTTGGCAACTGACCATTGGCTTAACTTCTGCGCTATTCACGACAGAAATTGTGAACTTGCAAAATGTGAAGTATCGGCAAGAATTTTAGATCTCAAGCTTTTTACCCCTAAATGAGGGTTAATAGCTTATATTTTATTTTTTATAAAGCCATTATAACTATAATATAATACCACAAATTGTAAAAAGATCAAAGGAGAAATTGAAAACTAAATACTCAAAATAGTATCAATCATCCCCTTGATTCACCTTGACACGTGGCAGTTTTATAAGTAACTTTTAAAGTTCAAAACCTATAATTAATTATGGAGGATGCATGGACTATAAGAAGACACTCAACCTTCCGGTTGCAAAGTTTCCCATGAAAGCTAATCTATCTAAGCGTGAGCCTGACCAGTTGGAATCATGGAAGGAGAGCTGTTTATACGATAAGATAAGAAATGCTTCCAAAGGGCGGGAAATGTTTATCCTGCATGATGGCCCTCCTTATGCAAATGGTAATATTCATATTGGTACGGCTCTTAATAAAATTCTGAAAGATATTATTGTGCGTTCACGTCAGATGTCCGGTTTTGATGCTGTTTATGTGCCGGGCTGGGACTGTCACGGGCTTCCTATTGAGCATAATGTTGACAAGGAGCTTGGATCTAAGAAAAAAGATATTTCTCAGACAGATTTCCGCAGATTATGCAGATCATATGCAGAAAAATATGTTGATATCCAGCGTGAAGAGTTCAAGCGTCTTGGTGTTATGGGGGAATGGGACAATCCCTATTTGACGATGAATTACAATTATGAATCTATAATTGCACGGGAGTGCTGCAAGTTTGCTCTGGATAACAGTCTTTTCAGGAGCAAAAAACCTATACACTGGTGTTGCAGTTGTAAGACAGCTCTTGCGGAAGCGGAAATCGAACATCATGACGAGCCTTCGCCCTCAATATTTGTTAAATTTCCTTTAATAGACGACCCTGGTATTACCGCGTTGAAAGATAAAAAGGTCAATTTGATTATATGGACTACAACGCCCTGGACCTTACCCGCAAATCTTGCCGTGGCGCTTCATCCTGATTTTGTTTATGCAGTTGTTGAAACAGGAGATGATGAGGTTTTTATTCTTGCAAAAGATCTTGTTGACAGTTGCATGAGAATTTTTGGAATTTCTGATTTTTCCATAATCGCAGAGATTGATGCTAAAAAGCTTGAGCATAAAAAATGCCGTCATCCTCTCTATAACAGGGAATCCCTTATTATCCTTGCTTTGCATGTCACACTGGATGCAGGGACCGGATGTGTTCATACTGCTCCCGGGCACGGGCGTGAGGATTATGAAATCGGGCTCTTATATGATCTGGACCCTTATTCTCCGGTAAATGAAAAAGGCTGTTTTACTGATGATGTTGAGTTCTTTAAAGGCCAGTTCGTATTTAAAGCCAATAACGGTATTATTGATAAATTGAAGGATTCCGGGGTACTTGTTGCCCAGGAATCAATTTCGCATTCCTATCCGCACTGCTGGCGTTGCAAGAAGCCTGTTATATTTAGAGCAACTCCGCAGTGGTTTATATCTATGGACAAAACAGGCCTGAGAGAGAAAGCTCTTGATGAAATAGACAGGGTTGAATGGATTCCTGCCTGGGGTAGAGAAAGAATTCACGGAATGATTAAAAATCGACCGGACTGGTGTGTGTCCAGGCAGCGGGCATGGGGTGTGCCTATAACTTTATTTTATTGTGAAAAATGTGAGTCTGTATTCATAAATCATGAAACAGTAAATAAAATTTCAGAGCTTTTTGAAAAACATGGAGCAGATATCTGGTTTGAAAAACAAGCCGAAGAATTTCTTTCGCAGGACGCTGTGTGTCAAAAATGCGGGCATAATAAATTTATTAAAGAAACAGATATTCTGGATGTCTGGTTTGATTCAGGTGTGAGCCATGCGGCGGTTCTAGAACAGCGCTCGAATTTAAAATGGCCTGCTGATCTTTATCTCGAAGGAAGTGATCAGCACAGGGGCTGGTTTCACAGCTCACTTTTAACAGCCGTTGGTACAAGAGGCAGGGCTCCTTACAAGTCGGTATTAACTCATGGTTTTGTTGTTGATGCAAAAGGAAGAAAGATGTCCAAATCCATTGGGAATGTTATTGCTCCAAAGAAAGTTATTGATAGATATGGAGCTGAAATTCTTCGTCTATGGGTTTCTGCATCTGATTACAGGGATGATATAAGGATTTCTGAAAACATCTTAAAACAATTAAGCGATTCATACAGGCGGATCAGAAATACCTGTAGATTTATGCTTGGTAATTTATATGATTATGATCCGAAAACAGACAGGGTGCCATATGAGTCAATGCCTGATATTGACAAGTTTGCTTTGCACAAGCTGCAGGGACTCATTGAGAAAACTCTGAAAGCCTATGAAACTTTTGAGTTCCATGTTATATACCATGCGCTTCACAATTATTGTACTCTCGATCTTTCTGCTTTTTATCTGGATATTCTTAAAGACAGGCTTTACACATCACCTCCGCAATCAATTGAACGAAGAAGTGCTCAGACCGTAATACATACAATACTGGATTCTGTTGTCAGGATTATGGCTCCCATACTTTCTTTTACGGCAGAAGAGGTTTGGGAGTTTATGCCGGATATCAAAGAAAAAGAATCCAGCGTTCATCTTTCTTCTCTGCCAAAAGCAAATGAGAGCTGGAAAAATGAAAAACTGGCGCAAAAATGGGAAGCTATAATCAGGGTAAGAGGTGAAGTGACAAAAGCTCTTGAAGAGGCAAGAGCAAAAAAGAAAATAGGGCATTCTCTTGATGCAGTTGTTACAATCAGTGCAAATGAAGAACTGTATGAAGAACTGTATGCTTATGAAGAAGACTTGAGAACCATATTTATTATTTCAGGAGCTTCTCTTATTAAAGGAGAAAAATTAGATAAAGCTTATAAAAGCACGGATATCGAAGGACTTGATATACTCGTTGAGCCGGCGAGTTCTGATAAATGTGAACGCTGCTGGATACACGATCCTTCCGTCGGCTTAAATTCTGAGCGCCCAACTATTTGCAGCCGCTGTGAAAAGGCGCTGGAGAAAATTAAAAAAGTGCCTAAAGTGAGCTAAAGTGCCTAAAATGCCTAAAGTTGTGGTACGCCTTCGGCGTGTTATATATATTCAGGGCTTGATTATAACTTCAGTCGGAAATAAAGTGAGCAAAATTGTATGGAAAAAATTAAAATTGGTAGTGCCCAAGGCACATTCCTTAACTTTAGGCACTTTAATATACTTTAGCTCACTTTAGGCACTTACGTTTTATGCAAAACAAATACTTAAAACTTGCTGTCATTGCCGGATCAGTAATTATTCTTGATCAGATTACAAAAGCCATTATCTTATACTCCATGTCTCTGTATCATTCCATTCCAGTTGTGCCAGGATTTTTCAGCATAACTCATATTCATAATCCGGGCGGAGCGTTCGGATTTATGGCTAATCAGAGTCCGGTTGTGCGCAGCATGGTTTTTCTTTTTTTCTCAGCATTGGCTGTATGTTTAATCTTCTATTTCTACAAGAAAACACCGAAGGAATATTCATTACTTGCAGCGGGTTTTGCGCTAATTTTTGGAGGCGCCATAGGCAATCTGATTGATAGAATACGCTTCGGGAAAGTAGTTGACTTCCTTGATTTCTATATAGGCAATTTTCACTGGCCGGCTTTTAATATTGCGGACAGCGCTATTTCTATAGGAATGGTTATTTTTGCATATCACTTTTTCTTTAAAAAACTGCCTTATTAAAATGGTAACCCTGAACCGTGAACCTTGAACCCTGTTACTAAACATGCATCCTATTCTTTTGAAAATTGGTGGCATTACTCTTCATACTTATGGTTTTTTTGTTGCCATGGGATTTCTTGGCGGAATTTTGCTGGCAAGGAGCGAAGCAAAAAGGTTGGGTGTTGATCCTGAGAAGGTAATGGATCTTTGTTTTTATATCCTTATTGCCGCTATTGTGGGTTCGCGCCTGTTTTACGTTGCAGTTAACTATGAGCTTTTTCTTTCAAATCCCCTGGATGTTTTTAAGATATGGAGCGGAGGGCTGGTTTTTTATGGCGGTTTTATAGCGGCATTCTTTACAGCATTTATTTATTTAAGGATACACAAAATGCCTGTCTGGACAACAGCAGATATAGCAGCGCCATCTCTGGCCATAGGTCATTTTTTAGGAAGGCTGGGCTGTTTTTCAGCAGGATGCTGTTTTGGCAGGGAATGCGATCTCCCATGGGCAGTGACTTTTACACATCCGGAAACTCTTGCACCTATTGGCATACCAATCCATCCAACTCAACTTTATTCTTCCATAATCAATCTGATTATTTTCTTTTTTCTCTGGTTTTTCCGAAAACGTACTAAATTTCATGGTCAGTTATTCTGGATATATGTTTTACTCTATGGAATTACACGTTCATTTATAGAGATATTTCGTGGTGATTTCAGGGGGAATCCTGTTTTTGAGCTGTTATCAGTTTCCCAGACAATAGGAATATCCATGTCTGTTATTGCCGTTATTATGTTAATTAGGGCTCGGTCAAAAATAAGTTGGTAGAATTTGCGCCCAAATTTGCCGTAGATTTCATCGATCTGATTGAGCAAAACCGCAGGAATAGCGGGCTATTTCGAGGA
>JAIVWD010000006.1:0-32998 GCA_049190315.1 Deltaproteobacteria bacterium
GTGGTAGGACAAACCATCAATGTTTCAACAGTACCTTGTGCGCCTTTCTCAGGTTGAGTTGCACATCCTGAGATCGATACAAATCCTACACACACAGCAACTATTAAGATGATCCCGGAAAATAAGTGATTAACTTTAAATTTCTCCATCTTTTTTCCTCCCTTTTCCTTTGTTTAGAATCTCTTTTTTCGAGAGATTGCAGCAAATCTGCCAAGTCAGCGTGATGAGTAAATTTCACTAATTCACCTCCTCCCTTTTTGGATTTCAATCTGCTTCTACCATTACCTTGATGTGCCCACCTTTTCCAAATTTTTCTTTTTTCAATCTCCTGTAATAGGAGCTGTGCAAATTAAGAGCCGCAAGGGGGTTATGGCCGGTTACCCTGTCCTTTACTACCAATGTTGTACACAATGCACGAGAATATCGCATAAAAAGAGAGTCATGACCGACACATAACCCAAAAACAATATTGAAATCCGTATTTACCTCATTCAATATTTTTGCCTGTGTGATAGGGCTGCACATTGACTCAAATTCACCAATATTGACTTTTTGATCTTCTTCTATTCCAAGAAACTCTTTGGGGGTTCTTCCTACCATACAAATAACAGAAGCCACCTCAAACCCCTGGTCCTGTAATATATCTGACAAAATCCTGGCTTCATTTCTAAGCCCTCCACAAAAGGCAATTCCCAGCCTTTTAAAGTCCAGTTTATTGGCAAATTCAATTGTTTCCTGGGTCCTGGTTTTTACAGGATACGTAACGTAGGGATGTTGCTGGCCCCTGTTCGCATAACACTCACCCTCCTGGATAGTAGCATAAAGAGCGAATTCTTTTATCTCAGGCCTTTCATATTCTGAGAGTGACTCTTTAATAACCCCGTCAAGGTTAATGGTCGGGCAAAAGTCAGGTCCGTGTCCATCCTCTCGCATGCATATTTTATTTTTGACCCTGCATTGAGCGCATTGCGGTATTTCTTTTAATCTCATTTTCCAGTCTTCCACTATTTCAGCACTCCTCCACACCTGTCCCGGCAAGGCCGGAAATCTCGTCCCCGCTCAGAAAACGGGCCTTCCCGGGATGGAATAAAGTAAAAAGGAAAAAACCTCTCATAATTCGGCAAAGTACTTAATACGTCTGTGAACGTCCCTGTCATAGCTATTCGGTATGATCTTGGAATACATACGATACGTTTTTATGAGGTGCCTTTTTGTTCTTTCAAAGGCAGCTCCCGGATCATGATCAGCAATTGCATTCAGAATTGTTCGATGTTCTGCGATGAGTTTTGCAATTCCTTTTTTGTCCAGTTTAGTATATGTCATCTCGATGAGCATGGCCGAATAGACCTGCGTGATTGATTCACTGAGAAAAACTATGAGGGCATTATGCGTGATTTTAGCCACCTCAGAGTGAAATCGGACATTAGTAAGACGGGCTTTTTTCCTGGATGTCTCCAAATAGGATTCGGCTCTATCAAGAAGCTCTCTTAATGTATCAACATCATCTGAGGTACTGTGCTGTGCTGCGCTTCTGGCCACGTCCGGTTCTATATAAAGTCGAATCTCAATAAGATGAGCAAAATTGAGTTTTCCCATCTGGACCAAATTATCAATACTTTGGGTAATGGGTTGAGGATTGGGTTCGGAGACATAAGCACCAGCGTGAACGCCCCGTTTAACAGAGATCAGGCCAAGAACCTGGAGATTTTTAAGGGCATCTCGTACAGTGACCCTGCTCACCTGAAACTGGTCAACTAACTCTCGTTCCGAGGGAAGTTTATCATCAGGCTTATAAACTCCGGCGTTGATTGATTTCCTCAGTTGCTCCTCGACTTCTTTGGAAAGAGGGGGTTTCTTTAGAGATTTAAATGGGGGCATTTCTTTCCTTTCTCCAGTGTTCGACTGTGCCCGAAACTTGATGTCTGTTGTCAGACAACTACAAAGTTATAGATAGAATGTCAAGGTATATTTTTAACACTACGGGTTGGATTGGGAGGTTATTCCTTGTGAAAAAAGCCTCACCTATCTTCAAGGGTGAGGCCTTTAAAATTACACGTTATGTCACTGAATTGACTGATAATTTCGTAAGTTATCAATGAATTCGTGCTGTATTAAGAAAATTCCCCTCAATCCCCCTTTGCAAAAGGGGGAAGGTTCGGAATGCCCGGACTTTTTAAGAAGTTACATAACTTCTGTTTTTGTAGCAGACTGTTTACAACAATCGACAGACATTGCCGGTTCCCCTTACAGGGGAACGTTTCCATGTCTGCGTTCGGGGATTGTGGCCCTCTTGTTTTGGAGCGTCATGAGGGCATTGATCAATCTTGGCCGGGTGTTCTCGGGGAAAATGATATCATCAATATAGCCCAATTCCGCAGCCTTAAATGGGCTGGCAAAGTTATTTCTGTATTCCTCAATCAGTCTTGCCCTGGTCGCATCCGGATCGTCCGAATCAGCGATCTCTTTTCTGAAAATAATGTTGGCTGCCCCATCGGGCCCCATGACGGCAATTTCCGCAGTCGGATAAGCGTAATTAGTATCCCCATCAAAGTGTTTGCAGGACATGGCCAGATAAGCCCCTCCGTAAGCCTTACGGGTCACTATCGTAATCTTCGGGACCGTGGCCTCACAATACGAGTAAATAATCTTGGCACCATGTTTAATGATGCCACCATACTCCTGGTTGACCCCGGGCAGATATCCAGGAACATCCACAAAAGTAACCAGGGGAATATTAAACGAGTCACACGTCCTTACAAACCTGGCACACTTCATGGAAGCGTTTATGTCTAAGCAGCCCGCCAGAAACTTTGGCTGATTGGCGATAATCCCAACTGCCAGGCCATTTAGTCGCCCGAAGCCAACGACCATATTATTGGCATAGTACTTGTGGACCTCCAGGAACTGGTTGTTATCCAATACCGTGCGGATGATTTCCTTGATATCATAGGGCAGCCGTGGATTTGTGGGCACCACTTCATTGAGCGATTTATCTGTCCGGTCCGGGTCATCTGTACATTCAATGGGTGGTGTTTTTTCTCGAAAATTTTGAGGCAAATAACCCAGGAGTTCCTTCACCCTGTCAAGTGCTGCCTGGTCGGAGTCCTCTGCAAAATGGGCTACACCGCTTCGCCTATTATGGCTCATGGCGCCCCCAAGCTCCTCAGCCGTAACCTCTTCGAATGTAACTTCTTTAATGACTTGAGGCCCAGTGATGAACATATTGCTTGTCTTTTTGACCATGATGATAAAGTCAGTAAGAGCGGGCGAATAAACGGCACCCCCCGCACAGGGGCCCATAATAACCGATATCTGAGGAATTACTCCAGAACTCCACACATTCCTCTTAAATATTTCCCCATAACCTCCCAGGCTCTCAACGCCTTCCTGGATCCTGGCCCCACCCGAATCGTCCAATCCGATCATGGGTGTACCATTTTTTAAGGCCAGGTCCATAACCTTACATACCTTTTGACTAAACATGCCACTTAGAGAGCCGCCGAATACGGTAAAATCCTGGGAAAAAAGAAAAACCGGCCTCCCGTTTATGGTTCCGTGGCCGGTAACTACGCCATCACCAGCGATCTTTTTTTTCTCCATACCAAAATCATGGCACCGATGGACAACAAACTTATCAATTTCCTGGAAACTGCCCTTATCAAGGAGGTAATCAAGCCTTTCCCTTGCGGTCATCTTACCCTTGGCATGCTGCTGGTCAATGCGTTTTTGACCACCTCCCAGCTCTGCCTCACGGTTTCTTTTTTCCAGTTCCTTGATCTTGGCTTCAATTTCCATTAAAGGATCTCCAAGTCCTGGTATAGTGAAGATAAAGAAATCTCAATTCAGAGGGACTTAATAGTCGTTATTCATAAATATCACTCAAGCACCACAAGAACTGCCTCTGCTTCTACAGCATCGCCATTGTTACACTTTACTTCTTTTACGGTCCCAGATTCGCTGGCCACCACAGGTAGTTCCATCTTCATGGCCTCGAGGATGATAACCTCGTCGCCTTCGTTCACCGCATCACCTGCTTTTACCTTGACATCGATAATTTTTCCTCCCATAGGAGCAGTAATTTCACTCACAGTCAATACCTCCTCTAATAATTTTTTTTACCAGACCCTTTCGAGCCAGGCTTTTTCTTTAAGCGGGAAATAATCTAAAAATCCCATTTTTTGAATTGTCTTTTAACCCACCTGAAAAAGTTGCCTTAACTGTTTTTTAAGCGCAACCATTTATCGTTTAACATAGATATCTTGTCAAGGATAATGTGTAAAAAAATGTTCAATTTTACGAAAATAAAGCATATAACCGGATTATTTAGTGCCTGAACGAAAACTTCGTTCAGGCACGATTTTGAGTTTTTGGTTTTGAGTTTTGAGTTAAAAAAGAAAGCAATCTCAGTGAGTTGGAAATCTCTAAACAAAATTGAAAAACCATATTTAGGGGTTTTCGTTCAGGCACTATTTACGAAAAATGAAGAGATCAAAGCAACCACCGTGAACCGTAAACCGTGAACCGTGAACCGTAAACCGCAAACGTTTACGTTTTAACTATGGCTCGTAAAACCAAAAAAAATGTCCGCAGCACAAGGATAGTGATAATCTGGTTAATCATTATGGCTGTCTTTATTGCAGAGCTTTTAATTTACACATGGAGCAGAGTGCAGTGCGTAAAATCCGGGTATGAAATTTCTAATGAAAATAAAAAAAATCGGAATCTTATAAATCTGCAAAATAACTTAAAGGTTGAGCTTGCGCGCCTGAAATCTCCGGAACGGCTCGCAAAGATAGCAAAAAACCAGTTTGGTCTTAAAACACCAACGCCGGAGCAGATAATTATAATTCCATGAAACCAATTGAAAAAAAACACATAAAGTTGAGAACAATTCTGATTGGTTTTATTTTCAGCACTTTTCTATTTGTTATAGGGGCAAGGGCTTTTTATTTTCAGGTTTTTTGCAGTTCATGGCTGTCAAGGAAAGCAGCAAATCAGTATGAGAAGTCATTAATATTTCAGGGAAAGCGCGGAGCAATTTACGATACAAACCACAGGGAAATGGCCTTGAGTATAGATGTTGCATCAATTGTGGCATATCCCCCTAATATCGAGGATCCGGCGGCGACCTCCAAGGCTCTTAATAAAACGCTGAAAATTGACGTTAATTCGCTTAAGCGGAGACTCACATCTGACAGATCATTTGTTTGGGTTAAACGCAAGGTCACACCAAAAGAAGTAAAAGAAGTAAAGGCCCTTGATCTTAAAGGCATAGATTTTATAGCCGAGCACGAACGTTTTTATCCAAACAAAACCCTTGCAGCGCAGGTGCTTGGATTTTCAGGTATAGACGGGCATGGCCTTGAAGGAATCGAATATTATTATGACTCTTACCTTAAAGGAAGTACTCGCAGCTTTACGGTTTTAAAAGATGCCTTCAAACGCAGGTTCTACGCTGAAAAGAATGTGACGCCTGATTGCAGCGGGAATAACCTGATATTAACAATTGACCATAATATCCAGTACTTAACCGAAAGAGCGCTTGAAGAGGCATCTGTTAAATTTAATGCCAAATCAGGGATGGCAATTGTAATGTCTCCAAAGACCGGAGCCATACTGGCAGTAGCGCACTATCCATTTTTCAATCCAAATTCTTTTGGAGAGTTTGATCAGAATCTGTGGAGAAACAGATCAATAACAGATCCTTTTGAGCCCGGCTCAACCATGAAAATTTTCAGCGCATGTGCGGCAATAGAATCTGGAGGATGTTCTCCGAGCGCCATTTTTTTCTGTGAAAACGGTAAATACAGAATAGGCAAAAACGTTGTCCGCGATACTCATCCTCACGGCTGGCTGTCTCTACAGCAGATTATTAAGTTTTCAAGCAATATCGGCACCATAAAGGTTAGCGAAATGATAGGGCCGGAACATATTTATAAAACATTCCGCAATTTTGGTTTTGGTGAAAAGACTGGAATAGACTGTCCGGGGGAAACATCGGGTTCCCTGTCTCACTATAATAGATGGGCAAAAATTGATGCCGGCGCAATAGCTTTTGGACAGGGAGTTTCCGTTTCCGCCCTGCAACTGATAACTGCGGCTTCAGCGATTGCAAATGATGGGATTCTCATGGCTCCTTATATTGTCCAGGCTATAACGGATCAGAATGGACGTCTTATAAAAAGCTCAAGCCCGCGCATGGTCAGAAGGGTTGTTTCGCTGGAGACAGCCCGAACCGTGAGAAAAATAATGGCTTCTGTAACTACTGAAGGGGGAACAGGTGTGAATGCTGCTTTGGAAGGTTATTCTGTTTGCGGGAAGACAGGAACCGCCCAGAAAATTGATGAGAAAGGAACTTACTCGGACGAAAAATACATAGCTTCATTCCTTGGGTTCATTCCTGCCGAGGATCCTGAAATAACTGTTCTGGTAGTTATTGACGAACCCCAGGGAAAGCATTACGGCAGCATAGTTGCGGCTCCGGCATTCAAAAGGATAGCGCATGAAACTGTAAACTATATGAACATACCGTTAACCGTCGATAATTCATTTGGAAGATTGGTTGACATACGGACCGGCGAAAATGGGGCAAGGGGTTGAAACTTTCTATTTTGCTTGAATCCGTACCGGAAATAAGAAGTGTAAGCATTATCAAAGAAGGTATGGAGCATCAGCACAGCGCGGGAACAGGGCGGCATATGATTTATGCGCCTGTTTGCCGGATTATGAAATAGGCTCAATCCATTATCGGGCGCAGGAAGTTAAGCCTGATGGTCTTTTTGTTGCCATAAAGGGTTTTAAGGCGGATGGGCATGACTTTATTGATGAAGCCCTAACAAGAGGTGCATCAATAATTCTAACTCAGAAGCCTGTTAACAAAGAATCTGTAATCATAGAGGTTGAGAATACCAGAAGAGCTCTTGCCGCAATTGCTGCAAATTTTTACGGGAATGCTTCAGAGAAGTTGTTCATTATAGGGATAACCGGAACAAACGGTAAAACAACAACAGCTTACATAATTGAAAGCATCCTTGCTGAAGCGGGTTTCAAGGTTGGTGTAATAGGAACTATTAATTACCGTTATTCAGGCAGGGTTTTTCCAAACCCAATGACAACGCCGGAATCTTTGGATCTGCAGAGGATATTGGCGGAAATGCATGAAAACGGGATCACCCACGTTGTTCTGGAAGTGTCATCTCATGCAATTGACCTGCACAGGATTGACTGCTGCCGGATAGATATTGGCGTGTTCACCAATCTGACTCGGGAACACCTTGATTATCATGGAGATATGGATTCTTACTGGTTTTGCAAAAAGAGGCTTTTTACAGAGCATTTAAAAACCGGCCCCAAGAAGGGCCATATTTCGGCTGTAGTAAATTGCGATGATAAGAGAGGAAAAGGACTTTATAATTTACTTTCAGAAGCATCTGATAATATGCCCGTGATTTCTACAGGCAGTACGGCAGATAAAATGATATGGCCGGATAATATTAAATACAGCCTTACAGGTATTACGGGGAGAATTTCAACAGAAAGGGGAATGTTTGATTTTAAATCACCTCTTGCAGGGGAGCATAATCTTGAGAATATACTCAGCGCAACAGGTGTGGGGATTGCTCTTGGACTTTCTCCGGCTATCATAAAGGCAGGTATAGAAAAGACCGGCTGGATACCGGGCAGGCTGGAATTTATACCAAATAAAGCAGGCAAGTTTGTGTTTGTTGATTACGCTCATACTCCGGATGCTCTGGAACATGTTCTCTCTTCTTTAAAGTCAATTAAAGATAATGAAATCGGCGGAATTATCTGTGTAGTTGGCTGTGGTGGAGATAGAGATAGAGGCAAAAGGCCCCTGATGGGCGAAATAGCCGGCAGGTTTTGCGACCTGACTATAATTACATCGGATAATCCGCGCACGGAAGATCCCATGGAAATAATAAGCCGGATAGTAGAAGGAATCAAACAAACATCTTCAAGGGAGTATACTCTGCCTGAGCTGGCAAACGGCATTCAAGAGAGAGGTTATGTTATTGAGCCTGATCGCAGGAAAGCCATAAAACTGAGCATCACATCAGCCGGTCCGGGAGATATTATACTTATAGCCGGCAAGGGGCATGAGACATATCAATTAATCAAGGGTGAAACTTTTCACTTTGATGACAGGGAGGAGGCGAGAGAAGCGCTTGTTGATTGTTGACTGTTGATTGTTGATTGGAAAAACCAGAAATTCCTGAGTCCTGACTCCTGAATGTTAAGTCATTCGGGAAACTTTTATTAAATAAAAAACAATAATGAGAAACGAACCAAAAATACCATGGACTACTGCTGAAATTCTTGAAGCAACAAAGGGAGACCTTTTGTGCGGGGATATCAAACATAGTTTTGAGGGAGTATCCATTGATTCACGCACAATATCTGCAAATGAACTTTTCATTGCGATCAAGGGAAATGTTCATGATGGTCACAGGTTCGTATCTGATGTGATAACCGGCGGTGTGAGAGGGCTTATTGTAAGTAAAGATGCCGGTACGGATTGGCAGGATAAGGGCATTGTTTGTGTGGCGGTGAGCGATACAACAAAAGCTCTGGGCGATCTTGCTTCTTTTAACCGCAGGCGGACCGATGTTTCGGTTGTAGCGATAACAGGTTCAAACGGCAAAACTACAACCAGGGAAATGACTGCTTCCGTTGTTTCAACGCGTTATAAAACTTTATCGACCAAAGGAAATTTCAACAATGAAATAGGGCTTCCGCTAACGCTCCTGGATCTTAAAAACAGCCACCAGTGGGCTGTGCTTGAGCTTGGGACGAACAGACCCGGAGAGATAGACAGACTGGGTGAAATTTGTATTCCTGATATTGGCGTAATTACAAACATAGGTTTTTCCCACCTTGAGGGACTGGGGTCAATTGAAGGGGTAATGAATGCCAAGGGAGAGCTTCTAAAAAGAATAAAGCCGGAGGGAACAGCGGTTCTTAATGCAGATGATTCAAGGGTTTTATATTTATCAAAAAAGACCTCAAGAAAAGTGCTTTATTTCGGTTTATCAGAAGATGCCCGTATTAAAGCGCTGGATGTCAATGAAACGACAACCGGGATTTCTTTTACTCTGGTGCTGCCGGAAGAAAGAATTCCAATAAAACTAAGAGTGCATGGCGGATTCATGGTATCAAACGCCCTCGCCGCAGCGTCTGTTGGATATATTATTGGTTTGTCTTCAGAGGAGATAAAAGCCGGCCTGGAATATTTTCAGCCGGTTAAGGGCAGGATAAATATCTTTGACGTCAGGGGAGTGCACATAATTGACGACACATACAATGCAAATCCTGATTCAATGGAAGCTGCAATCAGGATTCTCAGTTCATTAAAAGGCAACAGCAGGGGTATTCTTGTCGCAGGAGATATGCTTGAGCTGGGAGAACACGCAGAATCCATGCACGGAAAGATAGGCGCTCTGTCTGCCAGATCAAATATTACAAGGCTTTACATTACAGGTGAGTTCGCAGAAGCTGTTGCAAACGGTGCCGGCAAAGAAGATAAAAATTCAATGGATATATTTATTGGAGCAAGAGAAGAGATTCTTGAAGATTTAAAGAAATCACTTCTGCCGGGAGACTGGGTTCTTGTAAAGGGCTCAAGGGCCATGGGCATGGAGAAAATCGTTGAGGGGTTGAAGAGCTAAAATATTATGCTTTACCATCTGCTATATCCGCTTCATACGACAATATCTGCTTTTAATGTATTCCGTTACATTACATTCAGAACTATCTATGCCAGCCTTACAGCTTTTTTTATCTGCTTTTTCCTTGGGCCGTGGGTTATCAGAAAGCTCGGCGAGATGCAGATCGGACAGCATATAAGAGAAGACGGCCCGCAGTCACATTTTAATAAAGCCGGAACGCCCACTATGGGTGGAATCCTGATTATATTTTCGATTACTGTCTCCGCACTTCTCTGGATGAATTTGACAAACTATTATGTGTGGATAGCTCTTTTGGTAACGGTTGGCTTTGGCGCTATCGGCTTTATAGACGACTATCTCATGCAGATCAAAAAGCGGAGCAAGGGACTCAGCGTTAAAAGCAAGTTTTGTCTTCAGATATTATTAGCATTGTTAATTGGATTTCTTGTTTATATGTGTCCTGATTTTTCAACACGAGTAACTGTCCCGTTTTTTAAAAACATTTCGCCTGATTTAGGCTGGGGATATATATTTTTTGCAGCGTTTGTAATTGTTGCAACATCAAATGCCGTCAACCTTACAGACGGCCTTGACGGCCTTGCTATTGGCCCAGTGATTGTAGTTGCTGCCACATATATGCTTTTTGCTTATGTGGCAGGGCATTCTAAAATAGCTGATTATCTTCAGATCAACTATGTTGCCGAAGGCGGTGAAATAGCAATTTTTTGCGGAATCCTGGCCGGCGCAGGCATGGGTTTTCTGTGGTTTAACGCTTACCCCGCTCAAATTTTTATGGGTGACGTCGGATCCCTTTCACTTGGAGGCGCTATAGGCACAGTTGCTGTGATTACAAAACAGGAGATACTGCTGGTAATCGTCGGGGGCCTTTTTGTTATAGAAACACTTTCCGTGATTTTTCAGGTAGGTTTTTTCAAGATGACAAACGGGCGAAGGATTTTCAAAATGGCGCCGCTTCACCATCATTTTGAATTAAAAGGATGGCCGGAGCCAAAGGTTATAGTGCGATTCTGGATAATTGCCATAGCGCTTGCACTTATTTCAATGAGTACGTTGAAATTAAGGTAAGAGGTTCACGGAGTAATGGACTACCGACCCCAACACTCTACCACCTGTCGTACCATGAAAAAGATCTACCATAGTTTCTTGGCGGCACCTGTCGGTGAACCCTGAACCCGTGAACGGTTACCATTAACTGTAAACCGACAACCGTAAACCGTTGAACCCTGAACCCTTGAACCGTGAACCTTTCATATTATGAAGCTTGAAAATAAAAATATTCTGGTAGTCGGTTTTGGTGTTACAGGCGTTGCAACTGCTCGATTTCTAATAAACAGGGGGGCATCAGTAACTGTTTCTGACCAGAAGAAAGAACAGGAGATAGTCTCCGAAGAGCCGTTAATCCGCAATCTCGGAATAAGAATGGAATTAGGGCCACATAGAATTGAAACTTTTGAAAAGGCAGATCTTATTGTAGTCAGCCCCGGAGTTCCTCATACGATTCCGCCAATAAGAAGAGCAAAGGAACAAGGTATTCCGGTAATAGGTGAAATTGAGCTTGCATCAAGATTTATAACAGAACCGATTGTTGCTGTAACCGGCACTAATGGCAAAACCACTACAACAACTCTTTTAGGCAAAATGCTTGAAGATTCCGGTCTTAAAGTATTTGTGGGCGGCAATATAGGCAAGCCTCTGATTGCATATGCCGATGGAGAGGAAAAGGCTGAAATCGTTGTTATAGAAGTAAGCAGTTTCCAACTGGATACCATAGATATTTTTCGAGCCAACGTGGCGGTTTTGCTGAATATTACCGAAGATCATATGGATCGTTATCCTGATCTGGATGCTTATGCAAAGTCCAAGGCCCGGATTTTTAAGAACCAGCAATATAACGATACAGCGGTGTTGAATGGTTCTGATCCTGTTGTGCGTTCTTTGAGCAGAGATATCCTGAGCAGAAAAGTTTTTTTCAGTTCAAAAGAAAAAAAAAGCGTGGCAATAAGCGATGAAAGCATAATTTCTCAGGAAAACATGTCCCGGCTTCTTGCAGACTTTAAACTGCCCGGCAAACACAATATGGAGAATGCTGCAGCGGCAAGTCTTGCTGCACTGGCTGCCGGAGGGACTTTTGAAGGGGTGCGAACGGCATTGAGAAAATTTAAAGGGCTTTCCCACCGGCTTGAATATATTGAGACTTTAAATGGTGTCGACTTTTTCGACGATTCAAAGGCTACAAATGTTGATTCAGTGGCAAAAGCGCTTGAAACTTTTGAAAGACCCATAGTCCTGATTATGGGCGGGCGAAATAAGGGAAGTAAATTTCATACTCTGAGAGATTTGATAGATAGGCACACAAAAGAGCTGATAGTTATTGGAGAAGCAAAAGAGGATATTAAGGCTGAACTCGGGGATATTAAGCCTGTTGAGACTGCGACTACCATGGAGGACGCAGTTTTTAAGGCATATAATGCTGCAAAACCGGGTGATATTGTACTCTTGTCGCCGGCTTGCGCCAGCTTTGACATGTATAACAGCTATGCGCAAAGGGGAGAAGATTTTTGCAGAGCTGTTGCAAAGCTTGGAACGGTTTACAGTTAACGGTTGTCGGTTTACAGTTACTGATTTTATGTTTTGAGCAACCGTGAACCGTAAACTGTGAACCGTAAACCCTTACTTATTTTATTATGCCAAAACAATTGCCTAAAAATAATCCGCAATCAGGATACGACATCAAACTTCTTTTCCCTGTCCTTTTTCTGGTTGGGATAGGGATTGTAATGGTTTACAGCTCAAGTTCAGCTCTGGCGCTTAAGGAATTTGGAATTGATTACTATTTTTTTAAGAAACAGACGTTTTTTTCACTATTAGGAATTCTTGCTCTGGTTATTTGCAGGCATATTCCGTTAAAACTTTTTCGTTCTTTGGCATATCCGTTTCTATTTTTAGCGTTTCTATTGCTGATTGCTGTTAAGTTTTCCGGACTGGGTATAACTGCCGGGGGCTCCACACGATGGTTACGGCTTGGTTTTTTTACATTCCAGCCATCTGAGTTTGCGCGATTTTCTCTTGTGTTATATCTGGCGTACTCCATGAGCAAAAAACTGGGTAAACTTAAAGATTTTTCAATTGGTTTTCTGCCTCACGTCATGGTTTTAGGCATATTCGCAATACTGATATTTCTGCAACCGGATTTTGGTTCGGTAATTATCTTTGGGGCAGTTACATGGATTATGCTTTTTGTCGGGGGTGTTCGAATTTTACATCTTTTAACACCGCTGCTGATTTTTCTGCCCGCTTTATATTTATTTATGATTAACGCCCCTTACAGGTTTAAACGAATTATGAGTTTCTGGGATCCATGGAAATATCCTACAGATGAAGGATACCAGATGATACATTCCTTTATGGCTTTTGGTACCGGGGGCATATGGGGAACAGGAATAGGAAAAAGCTATCAGAAGCTTTTCTATCTTCCAGAACCCCATACTGATTTTATTTTTTCAGTTATTGGAGAGGAGCTTGGGCTTCTGGGCGTCCTTGTAATTCTATTGCTCTATTTTGTAATCCTGTGGAGGGGAATAGGCATAGCAATAAATGCTGATGAGCCTTTTGGATCATTTATGGCTATTGGTTTGACAATCGCAATTGGGCTTCAGGTTTGCATTAATATGGGAGTTACCCTGGGCCTTTTACCAACCAAGGGGCTTACCCTGCCGTTCTTGAGTTACGGGGGGACATCACTTTTAATCAATATGGCATCAATAGGAGTATTGATGAATATAGGAGCATCTGCCAATGCGCTTAAAACCAGGCGAGTCGGAAAAAAGAGCGCATAGAGTAAATAGCAACGGAAAGCAGCGCATTGTAATTGCGGGTGGCGGCACAGGCGGGCATCTATTTCCAGGGATAGCCATTGCCGAGGCTTTTATTAAGCGCAATCCTGAGAATAGAGTCATCTTTATAAGTACGGGCAGGCCATTTGAAGTATCTGTTTTAGAAGAAAAAAATTTTTCACTTAAAACCATAACAGTAGAAGGGATAAAAGGCAGGGGGCTAATTAATCAGATCATAGCGGTTTCAAAAATACCAAAGGGATTATTTGAGTCCATGCTTATCCTGAAAGATTTCAGGCCGAATCTGGTTGTTGGAGTTGGAAGCTATTCTGCAGGGCCTGTGGTGCTTGGGGCATGGCTTATTGGAATTAAAATTGTTCTGCATGAACAGAACATATTGCCGGGCATTACAAACCGTATTTTGTCTTATCTGGCTGACCGTATTTATGTTTCTTTTAAAGATACTCAGGCTAAGTTTGATCCAAAGAAGGTTTGTTTTACAGGTAATCCTGTGAGGAACGAAATTCTTTGTTTTGCAATGGAGGAATCCGAAATTTCCGGTTCCGTTCAAGGTAAACTTTTTACAATTCTCATAATCGGAGGCAGCCAGGGGGCTCACAGCATCAATATAGCAGTAATGGATGCTCTGAAATTTTTAAAAGAGAAAGACAATTTTTTTTTCATACATCAAACAGGGGCCAATGATGAAGAAGAAGTAAAAAACGCTTACAGAAAAGAAGGTATTGCCGGCACTGTTAAAGCATTTTTCAATGATATGGGACAGCAATACAGTAATGCCGATCTGATTATATGCAGGGCCGGTGCTACAACCGTGGCGGAATTAACAGCTATTGGTAAAGGTGCGCTGTTAATACCATACCCTTTTGCGGCAGACGACCACCAGGTTTTAAATGCAAAAACGTTGTCAGATGCAGGCGCTGCGGAAATAATTTTTCAAAAGGAACTCAGCGGCAAGTCACTTGCTAAGAAAATCGAGCACTATGCATCAAATTACAAGGCCATTAGTAATATGGCTTTAATGGCAAAGAAGCTTGGCAGGCCGGATGCAGCAGACGCCATTGTTGATGACTGTTATAAGTTAATTAAGGAAAGGGGTCGGGGGTCAGGGATCGGGGATCAGGGTTAAAAACCGACTAACTCTGAATTATAGTTTTCCGTGAACCGTGAACCGTGAACCTTAAACCGTTATTATATTATGTATCTTAAAAAATACCACATACACTTTGTAGGAATCGGCGGAATAGGAATGAGCGGTATTGCCGAGCTTCTTCTTAATTTAGGCTATAAGGTGTCGGGCTCTGACATAAGGTCATCAGGCATTACAAGGCGTTTGAAAAGGCTTGGCGGTATAATATTTGAGGGGCATTCAGCGGAGCAGGTCAGCGGAGCTGATGTTGTTGTGACATCATCTGCAATCGGGGCGGATAATCCGGAGGTTATTGCTGCAAGAAAAGCCTCAATCCCTCAAATACCAAGAGCGGAAATGCTGGCTGAACTTATGCGGTTAAAATACAGCGTGGCTGTGGCTGGTGCGCACGGGAAAACATCAACAACTTCAATAATTGCTTCGGTTCTGAGTAAAGGGGGGCTCGACCCTACAGTGGTTATCGGTGGTAAACTTAAAGGCATAGACTCAAATGCGCTGCTTGGCAGAGGTGACTTTATAGTAGCCGAAGCTGATGAAAGTGATGGGTCTTTCCTTAAAATGTCGCCCACCATAGCGGTAGTAACCAATATAGACAGAGAGCATCTCGATTTTTATAAGGACTTAACTTCCATAAAGGAAGTCTTCTTAAGTTTCATTGACAGGATACCTTTCTATGGTCTTGTCGTGCTTTGCCTTGATAATGAGCCAATACAGGAGCTTATCCCGAAGATTAAAAAACGCTTTACTACCTATGGGATGAGCACACAGGCTGACTTTTATGCAAGAGACATTGTGTTCAGCAATCAGAAAAGCAGGTTTGATATCTATCATATGGGCGATGTGCTTGGGAACATAACTTTAAATCTTCCCGGTACCCACAATGTCTATAACTCTTTGGCAAGCATTGCTGTTGGAGTTGAGCTGGATATTCCTTTTGATATTATCAAGCATGCCCTGGAAACGCTTGAGGGTGTTCAGCGAAGGCTTGAGGTCAAAGGAGAAAAAAGGGGTATTACAGTTATTGACGATTACGGGCATCACCCAACAGAGATTAAAACTACTCTGAGAGCTGTAAGAGAAAGCTGGCCGGACAGGCGTATAATCGCGGTTTTTCAGCCACACCGCTATACCAGAACAAAAGCGCTCTTTAATGAGTTTACGCGCTCATTCTACCAGTCAGATCTGCTCGTAGTTCTTCCAATTTATCCTGCGGGCGAAGAAAAGATAGAGGGAATAGATGGCGGTACCCTCTGTGAAGGCATCAGGACACATGGCCATAAAGAAGCTGTGTTCAAAGAAAGTTTCAAAGAGGCTGTTTTACATTTGAATGAAATATTAGAAGAGCGAGACATACTGCTGACTTTAGGTGCAGGAGATGTATGGAAAGTCGGGGAAGAGGTGCTTGATATATTGAAGTAGAAAAGACAGTGCCTAAAGTATATTAAAGTGCCTAAAATGCCTAAAGTTAATGAATTCTGCCATTTGATATATGTTTCTTAAGTCATTAATACACAATTGGGGCAGACTCCTGTGGTAATGAGTTATCAATTAGCACGCCGAAGGCGTACCATAACTTTAGGCACTTTAACATACTTTAGCTCACTTTAGGCACTTTAAATGCTTGATTCTGATTCAAAAATATGGCTTGAAAGCCGGTTTAAAAACAGCGTCAGATTCGATGAATCTATGTCGAAGCACACATTTTTGCGGGTGGGAGGTGCGGCCGACGCTTTTGTCATGCCTGAAAAGCCCGAAGAACTTGTGGAGATTATCAGGTGGTGCCGGCAGAAGGATATTCCTTGTCTTGTTATCGGAGACGGGACGAATCTTCTTGTAAAAGACAGCGGCATACGCGGAATTGTAATTGTACTTACGAAATGTCTAAGAAGCATTACTAAAAGAGATATGGGAAGAGATGGCATCATTGTTACCGCCCTGGCTGGGGCAAGGATGCAGGCTCTTTGCTCTTTTGCTGTTAAGAATGGTCTCAAAGGTATGAATTTTGCCATTGGCATTCCCGGTACGGTGGGTGGAGGAATAATGATGAATGCCGGAACTGCCCATGGATCAATAAAAGGCGTTCTTGATTCCATAAAAATTTTGCTGCCTGACGGGCATACTAAAATAATCATGAAAGAAAATCTGGACTTTGAATACAGGAAACTGTCTCTGAAAGATGAAGTAAAAAAAGTTAATAAAAGACAGGCCATTATAATGGGAGGTTGCTTTTGTCTGCATCCTTCAGACCCTAAGGAACTTCAAAAAGATGCTGAGGAAATTTTGAAAGCAAGAAAAGAAAGGCAGCCATCCGGTTCCCCAAGTGCCGGATGCTTTTTTAAAAACCCTTTGTCCGGGAAAACAGCGGGAGAGCTTATTGATCTGGCCGGACTTAAAGGCAAGTCAATAGGTGGAGCAGAAATTTCATTAAAACATGCCAATTTCATTATTAACAGGGACAGAGCATCGGCCTCCGATATACTGGCCATTATAGAGCTTGTTCAGGAAACGGTGTCAAAAAAGTTCAACATTAACCTGGAGCCGGAGGTAAAAATTGTTGGGCAATAAGCATATAAGGAAAAACTATTACAAGGGCACCTCAACTAAAAGACGTGCCAAAATATTACAGCGCTTTATTTTCTGTTTCGAGATATTGGCTGTTGGCGCCATTTTAACTGTAATGAGTTTTGTTTTTATTCTGGCTCACGATTTCATTACACAATGTGACTATTTCAGGGCTGATAACATAGTTGTCAGAGGAGGGCATCGACTTTCAAAACAGCAGATTCTTGAACAGGCAAATATAAATAAAGGAATAAATATTCTTTCCGTAAATCTTTCAATAATAAGAAACAGATTGCTGGCGCATTCATGGATAGCCGAGGCTGAGGTCAGGAGAGAACTGCCGGACATAATAAGTATTGGAATTGAGGAGCATGAACCGCTTGCCATTTTAGATCTTGGCCGCAGGTTCCTGATAAATATTAATGGAGAAGTATTTAAAGAATGGACTGCGTCGGATCCTGATGTTTTGCCGATTGTCAGCGGACTTCAATTTTCAGACCTGAATGTTTCCGGTGAGCCACGCAGCACATCCTTTAATGCAGTAATGGAAGTTTTACGTCTTGGCCTGGAGCCTGACAGCATTCTTCCAAACAGGAAAATAAAAAAAGTCAGGGTGGACAGACAAATAGGTCTTACCCTGTATGCATTTGATCGAGCAGGAGTAATAAAGCTGGGCTATTATGATTATCCAGACAAGTATGAAAGGCTTGAAAGCGTGCTTTTTTACCTGAAGAAAAAGAGATGTTTTCCGGATTTCAATTCTATTGATTTGAATTACCTGGATCGTATTGTTGTAGATCTTGGGAAGGATGAATCATCTGCCGGGGATCATAAGGAGGTTTAACTATTTAGGTTAATAGACTGAAGGTTGAAGGCTGAAGGTATAAGGCTTTCGGAAGCACGGAAGCAAATATTTTATTAAAGCGGCCGGAAATTTTGTCCTAAACATAGAGAATAATGTTCAGGAATTATCTGTTTCCTTCAGCCTATAGCCTTCAGTCTAAATACCTGGATAGTTTTAAGGAGGTTTAACATGCAGGAAAAAGAAGAAATCGTTGTGGGCCTTGATATTGGAACTACCAAAATCTGCGCTGTTGTTGGTGAAGTATCCGGCGATGAAATCAATATAGTCGGTATAGGCACCCACCCTTCAATCGGGCTTCGTAAGGGAGTAGTGGTGAATATTGAATCAACCGTAGAATCTATAAAAAAAGCGGTTGAGGAAGCGGAGCTTATGGCCGGCTGCGAAATTTCGTCGATTTATGCTGGAATTGCAGGAGGGCATATAACCGGCTTCAACAGCCGCGGAATTGTGGCGGTAAAAGGTTCTGAAATAACTGAGCTTGATGTTGAGCGAGTAATCGATGCCGCAAGAGCTGTGGCAATCCCAATGGACAGGGAAGTAATACATGTGATTCCCCAGCAATTCATTGTTGATGATGAAGCAGGCATTCAAAATCCTGTTGGTATGGCCGGGGTAAGGCTGGAGGCGAAAATTCATATTGTGACCGGAGCTGTAACGTCGGCTCACAACATAGTCAAGTGTGCAAACCGTTCCGGCCTTGATGTCTGTGATATTGTTCTGGAATCTCTTGCTTCCGGCGAAGCTGTGCTGACCGAAGAAGAAAAGGAGCTGGGTACAGGTTTGATTGACCTCGGTGGAGGGACAAGCGATCTGGCTATATTTTGCAACAAAAATATCAGGCATACATTCGTGCTTGCATTAGGGGGCAACAACCTGACAAATGACCTGGCAATTGGACTGCACGCACCGCATGGAGAAGCGGAGAAGATAAAAAAGAAGTATGGAACTTGCGTTGCAAAAAATATCAGCAGTGAAGAAACTATCGAGGTTCCGGGCATGGGGGGGCGAAAGCCCAGAAAGCTTCCCAGGCAAATTCTTGGTGAAATTCTGGAACCCCGTATGGAGGAAATCTTCATACTGATAAATAGAGAAATTTATAGAGCGGGAATGGAGAAATTAATTTCGTCAGGCATTGTTTTGACTGGCGGGTCAGCGCTTTTGAGTGATGCGACGGAGATTGCGGAATCAGTTTTTAATTTTCCAACCAGGCTGGGTAGGCCCAGGGGAATCAGCGGTCTGGTCGATGTGGTAAACAATCCCATGTATGCTACCGGCGTTGGGCTGGTTATATACGGCGCCAAAAACCAGACTGCTAAGAAGAAATTCAGGATTCGCGATAAAAACATTTTCAACCGTTTAACAACAAGGATGAAGAAATGGTTTAAGGATGTAATTTGAATTGTCGATCAGGATGGGAATCAACCTGTCAGATTAAGAGGAGGGGGGGCTATGTTTACTTATGTAGATAATGATAAATCTGCAAAGATCAAGGTTATCGGGGTAGGTGGTGCAGGCGGAAATGCAATAAACAACATGATTGAAGCCAATTTGCAGGGGGTTAAGTTTATTGCTGCAAACACGGATGCTCAGGCGCTTGAGAATTCAAAGGCACAGCTCAAGCTGCAGATTGGAGAAAGGCTTACAGAAGGACTTGGCGCTGGTGCTGATCCTCAAGTCGGGAGAGAAGCTGCACTTGAAAGTAAGGAAGCAATAAAGAGCGCTCTTGAAGACAGCCATATGGTTTTTATTACCGCTGGATTTGGCGGTGGTACCGGCACGGGAGCTGCACCGGTTATAGCGGAAATTTGCAAAGAAATTGAAGCGCTGACAGTTGCAGTAGTGACAAAGCCTTTTTCATTTGAAGGGAAGAAAAGGACAAAACAGGCGGAAGAAGGCATTGCTGCATTAAAAGAGGTTGCCGACACAGTAATTATAATACCCAACGACAGATTAAGAGGAATTGCTTCCAAAAATGCAAAGATGGTGGATATGTTTAAGAAAGCAGATGAAATTCTTCTTCATTCCGTAAAGGGAATTACCGATCTTATTATGATGCCGGGTCTGGTCAATCTTGATTTTGCGGATGTTAGAACAACAATGTTAAGGGCAGGCATGGCCATAATGGGTACAGGTATAGCAAGTGGTGCTAACCGGGCAAAAGAAGCTGCTGAAAGGGCTATATCCCATCCATTGCTTGAAGATATCTCCATTGCCGGCGCAAAAGGTGTGTTAATGAACATAACAAGTACCGGTGAATTAACAATGGAGGAGATGACGGAAGCTTCCGATAGAATATATGAAGAGGTGGGCGAGGATGCCGATATTATCTGGGGAACTGTAGTTGATGAGTCTCTTGGTGATGAGATGAGAGTCACCGTTATTGCAACAGGGATAGGTACAGGGCATGAATCATCAATGTCTAAAAAACACAGAAATAATTACATGGATCATGAGCTCAGGGGAAAAATAAGAGATATTACTCCTGATGACATGAGGAATGCAGTTGACTTTGATGAGCCGACTTTTATCCGTCGAGAGGAAGCGGTAGGTGAATCAACCGGAGCTACTTACAGAGGATACAAGGGAATAGTAATCGACAACAATGATCTTGAGGTTCCTACCTTTTTAAGAAGAAAGGCGGATTAGATATCAGGGGTCAGGGATCGGGGAGCAGGGGTCAGGATTGGCACATTCGGAGAACGTGCCCTACAAAAACAGAGCGAATCCCGCCCAAGCGGGGCACAAATCAACAATCCTATGAAACATATGGTATCGAAAACCGGCAAGTCAAATAAAAGATATGCTGAATCGGAGATCGGTACAATCAGGAAAGGTTGTAGAGAATGTATTCGAATAGCCCTTGTATATCCCAACAAATATCAAGTTGGGATGTCCAGTCTTGGTTTCCAGACAGTATATCATTTATTAAACAATATTGAGGATGTTGCATGTGAAAGATCTTTCCTGCCCGATGAAACTGATTTGCCCAGGGCCGGAATAACTACTATAGAATCAGGGAGGCCGATTTCTGATTTTGACATTATTGCTTTTTCAATTTCATTTGAGAATGACTACCCCAACCTTCTAACCATTCTAGATAAAGCAGATATCCCCTTGCATTCAAACAAAAGAGGAACCCCCCATCCTCTTGTTATTGCAGGGGGAGTTGCCTGCTTTTTAAACCCGGAACCTGTTTCATCATTTATCGATTGTTTTTTGATCGGGGAGGCGGAATTGATGCTTCCCCAATTTATTGGCTGTTTTGATGCCAATATAAGCAGAAGATCTCTTTTGAAAAACATAGTGCACAAAGTACCCGGTACTTACGTTCCTGCATTTTACGAAACAACCTATAATAAAGATGGAACAATTCGCTCCTTTGAACCATTACTTGATGTCCCTGTCAATATCAGGCGGACGTATCTAAAAGACCTTTCCCAGGTGTCAACCTGCAGCAGTATAATAACCCCGCATACTACCTTTGATAACACATTTTTGATAGAAACAGGCAGGGGCTGTCCGCATGGTTGCCGCTTCTGCAGTGCCGGATATGTTTACAGGCCTCCGAGATTCAGGTCTTTCCCGGTTATTGCAAAATGTTTGGACCAGGGAGTTTTGCTTACCGATAAAATTGGTCTTGTAGGAGCTGCAGTGTCGGATTTTCCCAGTATAAAAGAACTTTACGATTATGTTAATAATAAGGATATTAGAATATCGTTCAGCTCTCTCAGGGCTGACTCACTTTGCCCTGAGCTTATATCCTTACTGAGGCGAAGCAAAGTAAAAACAGCTACAATTGCTCCGGATGCAGGATCTGAACGTATGCGCAAAGTAATCAATAAAGGCATTACAGAAGAAGAAATACTTAATGCCGCTGAGGCCCTTGTAGCTGGCGGTATCCCAAACTTAAAGCTCTATTTCATGATCGGTCTTCCAACAGAAACAATGGATGATGTAGAAGCTGTCATAGAACTGTGCAAAAAAATAAAACATCAATTCCTCGAATCGAGCAGGATTAAAAAGCGAATAGGGTTAATAACCGTAACCGTTAATTCTTTTGTCCCAAAGCCGTTTACTCCTTTTCAGTGGGTTGCAATGGATGATGAACGCACTTTGAAAAAGAAAATAAAGATAATAAAGGATGGTTTGAAAAGAGTTGCAAACGTCCGTGTTCATGCGGATATTCCGCGCTGGGCTTATATCCAGGCTATGTTTTCACGCGGTGACCGCAGGGTTTCAGAAATTCTGATTTTAGCTGATAAAAATCATGGAAACTGGGCGCAAACGCTCAAGGAAACACCGATAAATCCTGATTTCTACGCTCTGAGGGAACGATCTCTGGACGAATTACTTCCCTGGGACTTTATAGACCATGGAGTAAAAAAGTCTTTTCTAAAACAGGAATATAAGAAAGCCCTGGATGGTAAAAAGACTCCACCATGCCCTATGGAATCATGCAATGTCTGCGGGGTCTGTAAGAAAGAAGGTTGGTAACTACTCAGGTTGGTTAGGCTGAAGACTGAAGACTTTTAGGGAAAAGACACCCGGAAGCCAATATTTTCTTAAAACGGCCGGAATGTTCAAAATCATGACAGCAAACAAGTTTTTTTTCTTTTTATAAAGCGGCCAAGGTGCATATCAAGTTTCAATGTATGATTGACTAACCAATCCACAATAAGAAGCTGAACTCGGAAGAGGATAAAACATCTATTGCTATCATCAAGTTCACGGATTTCCTGTTTGAGAATATTAAAATGCTCTGAAAATTTAGCGTGTTGCCATTTCTGAAAATAAGTAAAAGGATATTTGTATTCTTCCATTAAATTTTCTTCGTCGTGAAAATGGTTGGTCACATATGTCTCAAGAAACGAAATGACCTCATTTATTTCTTCTATTTCACGATTCGTACGGACAGCATCCAGCAGTTTATTGCACTGAGAAAAGAGTGCGCGATGTTGGTCATCAATCTTAGCTACTCCAAACTTAAAATCATTAGTCCATTTAACTGCATGAGCTAATTCACCAGTGCTTTCATGCGCACCAGTCCGGATGAACTCCTCACACCGCTCCAAATAAACTTGAGCGGGCCTGTCTAATGGGTTATGCTTCAGGCATTTCTGTAACATTTTTTGGGAGATATCAATGTTTTTCAAATGGTAGTTGGCCAGAGCCTCCTCAAATATCCTTTTGGTGGCTGTTTTCCCCTCCTTAATTTGAATTGGATCTTTTTCAAAAACTTCATACACCGATTGAGGTCGTGCTTTGCCTTTGACGATGACTCTATCAAGAAATCGAATGGAGATTTTCTCAGGGTGCTTAAGAGCATAGAAGGTGTGTTCACTTATTAGTAGCGGGATACCATATTTTTTGCTCAACCCCTCAATTCGGGATGCAAGATTTACAGCATCACCGATGACTGTGCTCTCCATCCTTTCACTACCTCCGATGGTGCCGAGCATTACAAGTCCGGAGTTGAGTCCTATCCCTATTTTTATAGGCTCATACCCGGCACGTTTTCGACCAATATTATATTTCCCAAGCTGATCTCTCATTGCGTTAGCACAATTTACAGCATTGTCGGCACTTATAGGGAATAGAGCCATGATTGCATCTCCGGCATATTTATCAATAATACCATTATGACTCATAATAACCGGCTCCATCTGACTCAGATATGAGTTTAAAAAGTTAAAAGTTTGTTGAGGAGTTAATTTTTCAGATAAAGAAGTAAACCCGCGAATGTCGGAAAAGAGGATCGTCATATTTTTTTCAATCTGATCACCGAATTGGACAGAAGTGATCTCATCTTTTCCAAGCAAATTGAGAAATTGCTTAGGCACAAATCGTTCATAGGCCTTAATCAATAATTGAAAACGATCGGCACTGTTTTTTGTTGTCTCCATGGGCTACCTGTTTGTTTAGTAAGGCGGCTACTATTGTATTTTGCAAAAATTCAATTAACTGAACTGGGCCATCATGTCCTCGGCTTTCTTGGCATGTCTTCTTGTTTCACTTTCAAGTTTCGTCATAATCCCAGCTAATTTTTTATCAATAATCTCAAAATGTGAAAAAACGTTTTTCTCGATTAGTGATCTTTCAAAGTCCAAGGTATATGAGATGGCCATTTTCAAATTTATTTCTCCATTTTCAGCTCGCTGGATTGTTTTTTCCAGGTTTTCAATAAAAGTGTTCATAGTATAAGCGTTAACCTTACCCTCACTGAAAGCTATCAGATCTTTTTTTTCAGCCCGATAAAATTGTTTTATCCACCCGGCGTGTTGCAGTTCATCCTTAGCTAAATCTTGCCAGAAATTTTTATGATCTGGAAACTGAACAGCAAAAATTTTGTATAGCCTGGCGAGTAAAAGCTCTTGTTTACACATCAACTCAATGATTTTTTTCTGATATGGCTCTAACATTATCCCTTCCCTTTGGGGTCAAACCTTGATTATTTCATTTAGTTTTTTATAAATCCTCTTGAGCCTACAATCGTTACTTGTTTTTAATTCCGCTTTAACATGACTGACTCTCCGGCTAACCGATGAATAGGTAATATTGAACAATTCCCCAATTTTTTGATTACTGCATCTGCCTGTCTTCCATAAAAAATATAAAATGGCATCTCGCTTATCACGGTTATTTCCTAAAAGTCGTTTGGACTCTCTAAAAAAATCAATATCACAATCAAGCAGCCTGGCGGCTTTTTCAATTAGCGCCTGTTGATCCTCATCTTTTAAAAGTTGATTTAATTGCGGCAGTTCTCCATTTTTGTTTAATGATAAGTGTGTCTCCTTGATATATTCCAGGAACTCCCGGGAACCGTAAATCAAGCCAAATTTAACATCTTCCCATAAACTCTCTTTTTCATCGGAATACCTCTGAACTTTATTGCGGTAGGCTCTCTGTCTGTCTTTTGCACGTACCTGTGAAAAGACAGGACCGGTTTTCAACCACTCAGGCGGCTTTTTCTTATAGGCATAAAACGGGTAACTACTCCATTTATAATTCACCAAACGGTCTACAATTCCTGCGCTCAGTGGATTGCGATGTATATAACATGAGAGTCTCAGCAAGTAAGCATCATTTTCAATAATTATGCTCTTAAACCGTCCCTGAAACAGATGGCCGCTTTGTAAATTTCTCAGATTAAAACGTCGGGTGTATCGTGTTCCCAGCCATTGCATGCTCTTTGAAAGATTGGGTCTCATTGTCCGCAGCAGGAGATGATAATGATTGTCCATCAGAACATAGGCATAAATTTCAATCTCAAATCTTTCTGACATATCTGCCAGGATATGTAAAAAATCCTGTCGATCCTCATCACTGTGAAATATGTTGCTCTGATTATTTCCTCGTGAAAGAATATGATAATATGCCCCTTCAAATTCTATTCTCAGTTGTCGCGCCATACACTAAAATCTATAAAGTCTATTTTAAGTTGTCAAGCTTTATTATAATAATCAAGGTTTGACCCCAATTTCGGCCTGACCCCAATTTCGGCCGGTTCCGAGTGGACAGATTAACAACTCAAGTTTTCGTTTGACAGCATATTTTGCTCATTGTATTTATTGTAGCCGTTCACGGTTCACGGTTCACGGTTCACGGTTTTGCGGTTTTTTAAATGAATTCTGTAATGATTACAGCATGTTTGATATTAATCTCAATTCGATTATAAAGTTTTTCCTGGTTTTGTGCATGTTATCTCTTCTCCGCACAGGGGGTGCACTTGCGGATGATATTCGCGAGGCCGTTTTTGCAGGCAGATTTTATCCTTCCAGTCAATCTGATTTGCTCAAAAATATTGATAGTCTAACCAGCCAGGCAAAAAAAACTCAGGTAAAGATTCCATCAGGAAAATACCTGAAGGCTCTTATACTGCCCCATGCAGGATATCCATGCTCCGGGCTTACAGCAGCCCATGCATCCCTTGTTCTCAGCGAAAAGCAGTTTAAAAAAGTTATTTTGCTTGGCCCGGATCATCGGGTAGGTTTCACAAACGGAGCAATCAGCGATGTGACTGCTTACCAGACTCCTCTCGGAAAGGTTTTTCTGCATAACGATGCTGCAAAACTGCGAAACCGGTCAGAATTGTTTCACGCAAACAAGGCTTCTGATCTTGGCGAACATTCACTGGAGGTCTTGCTGCCTTTTTTGCAGTATTATTTAAAGGAATTTAAGATAATTCCGATTGTAATCAGCCGGGGTAATATTGACGGACTCACGCGCGAAATAGATAAGTTTAGAGATCAAAACACGCTTCTTGTGGCCAGTACAGACCTTTCCCACTTTCTACAATATACCGAGGCAGTTGAAAAAGACAAAAAAACCATTCAAATGATATTAAATCTGGATGCAGACAATTTGTTGAAGGGTTATAATTATGCATGCGGAAAAGTGCCGATTCTTGTTCTTGTAAGCCTGGCCCGGCAATATGGATGGCAGCCGGTTTTGCTGCATTATTCAAACAGCGGCGATACCTGCGGCGGGCGCAGTCAAGTTGTCGGCTATGCAGCCATAGCATTTTATGGAGATAAATTTATGGATGACAAAAAAAATGCGGGTCACAGATTTACTGATAAGCAGGGGCAGGCGCTGGTAAGGCTTGCACGGCATACGCTTATGAAAAAGCTGAATAAAAAGATAGACCCTGTCGAGTCCAAAGCCCTGGAAGAAGCGCTTAAGCAGGATTGTTTTCAGGAGCATTTTGGCACCTTTGTTACCTTAAAGATCAATGATCAGCTTAGGGGCTGCATTGGCAATATAACTGCATCTGAACCTGTCAAAGAGGTGGTCAGGCGTAATGCAGTCAGTGCTGCATTTCGTGATCCGCGATTTTCTCCCCTGAGAGCCGAAGAACTTGAAAATGTTGATATAGAGGTAAGCATTCTTACCCCGCCGGAACCTCTTGAATACATAGATGGTGATGACCTGGTTTCAAAACTGCGCGTTAATGTTGATGGTGTAATTATCCGGAAAGGCTTTGCCAACGCAACTTTTTTGCCACAGGTATGGAAACAGGTGCCTAAGCCCGAAGAATTTCTTGGACATCTCTGCATGAAGGCCGGGATGTCAGCCGATGCCTGGCGAAATGATAAACTGGAAGTTAAGATCTACCAGGTTCAGTATTTTGATGAAGAAAAATGAACGCGCTACACTGCTGGTTGTCATTGCCGCCGGCATTTCTTCAATTGTGGTGCAATTAATAACCATACGCGAATTTCTTGCCCAGTTCCACGGTAACGAGTTTGTCATTTCTTTAATACTTTTCAACTGGTTGATACTTGGCGGTATAGGAACGCTTGTAGCGCATCTGATTACGCCGCGCTACTGGCAGCCCAGTTCAAGCAGACTCTGCCGACTTTCTTTCATTCTGGCAGCTCTGTCCGTGATTCAGATTCATAGCATTCGTGGATTGCGCGACTTTTTTTTTATTCACGGCAGTTCGGTTGGTTTTTATCCTACCCTTGCCTACATATTTTTAACCATTGCTCCATATTGCCTGCTTATAGGTTTTATTCTTCCTTACAGCCTTTTTGTGCTAAGAGCGGAAACACCGGATTATTCAGGCACACGCATTTATATTACCGACAATATAGGAGATATAACCGGAGGAGCGCTTTTTTCATTTGCGCTTGTTTTTCTGGTTACTCCTCTTAAGGCTATATTTATTGCCAACCTTCCGCTTGTGGCCGCATCATTTCTTCTTTTTTCATTAACCGGAAAGCAGAGGAAATATTTAAAAATTATTCCAGGCGCTGCTATCACATTATTACTGCTTGCAGCGGGTATTTTTTTTGAACCCTTTTCGCTTGCGCCTTCCGAGGGGAAGCTGGTTCATTATCGTGAATCCCGTTACGGACGGATTGCCGTTCATCAGGATAATGGGCAGTACACTCTTCTTACTGATGGCGTCCCTGTATTCAGCAACCAGAATCAGAGCATTGCGGAAGAAACTATCCATTATCCCCTGGCTCAACTGGACAATCCGCAGCGCGTCCTCTTAATATCCGGCGAGGGCGGCATTATGAAAGAGCTGAAAAGGCATGGTCTTAAAACAGTTGATTATGTTGAGCTTGACCCGGAAATTACCGATGTACAGTTCAAATTCGGCCTGATCGAAAACATTGAAGGATTGAATGTAATCAATCAGGATGGAAGGGCCTTTCTTGCGGATTCGGACAAAATTTACGATGCCATTATCTTAAATTTACCGGAGCCGGACACATTTCAGGTCAACAGATTTTTTACCGATCAGTTTTTCAGCCTTGTAAAGAAACGACTTGCGCGGGATGGTGTTTTGAGTTTTTCTATGGAAGGTTATGATAATTACCTTGCCGAACCACAGCGGCAGAAGCTTTCTTCTCTATACAATACCGTGAAAAATCATTTTAAGCATGTCTTGCTTATGCCTGGGCTGAAGATATTTTTCCTGTGCCGGGATATTTCAATCAAAACAGATATCCCTGCGAGACTTGCGGAAAAAGGTATTATTGCCCGGTACATACGAGGCTATTATTACGGGAATCTGACTAAAGAAAGAATTTCAGACTTAAATAATCTGATGGATCCGAATACACCAAAAAACAGCGATGATTCTCCGCTTTTGATGAGACTGATGTTTTCACAGTGGTTTGCCAAATTTTCCACTTCACCTGTTGGATTTATTGCCGGCCTTGCCGGGCTCACCATTATATATCTGTTTCGGATTAAGCGGGAAGAATTTGTACTTTTTTCAACAGGAGCAATGACCATGGGAAGCGAAATACTGATCATCTTTGCTTTTCAGATATTTTATGGTTATATATATTTTCAAATAGGACTGATTATAACGGTCTTTCTGGCTGGTCTTTTGCCGGGGGCATTGCTGGGCGACAGACTGCGTGAAGGCGGAAAACAGATACTAATGCTGACCGATGGTCTGCTCATTACCCTGATGGGCATTTTGATACTGGCACTGAAGATAGGTGGGGATCATCTGCCGTCATTCTTTTTTCTTGTTTTCGGCTTCATAATTTCGCTTGCATGCGGGTTTCAGTTCCCTGTGGCTCTCCATTTGGGAGGAGGCGGAAATTCTGCTGTAACCAGATCTTTTTCAGCCGATTTAATTGGTGCTGCCTGCGGCATCCTGATTACCAGTCTGATCCTTTTGCCCTATTTTGGGCTTATCTGGGCTGCAGCAGGATTGATATTTTTGAAACTGGCAAGTTTGATTGTTATTGGAACACCTAAGTTGAGCAATTTTTTGCGAAGATATGTGCTGAGATCTTGATGCATAAGGATTTGCAAAAACCGCAGGCATACCCGCGGATATATCGAGGAATTTTGCAAAGCCTTTATGCGCAAGAGATCGGCGCAGATCGAGTAAAAAATTGCTCAATTTAGGTGGAAGGCATAAAGTATGATGAAAACTATAAACAGAAGGGATTTTCTTTACTATAGCGGAGCATTGCTGTCCACTGCAATGTTTGCCGATGTGTGCTGGCCTTTTGCCGGGGACAGGCGCTTTATATCCGGTCCCGATGACATCCGCGGCAAGGTGTTCAAAAACGATGCGCCAAAAACATTGTGGAAATGGTCGCGCGAAGGATTTCTTTATAACAAATTAGATGATGGTAAGGTTGCATGCGGCATCTGTCCCCATCGTTGCATACTTGCACCGGGCGATCGTAGTGTATGTCGTTCCAAGGTTAATATAAACGGCAAGCTTTACAGCCTGGCCTATGGAAATCCCTGTGCTGTCAATAACGATCCTGTAGAAAAAAAACCGCTTTTTCATTTCAGGCCCAGGTCAATGGTCTTTTCCCTTGCTGTCACGGGATGCAATTTCCGTTGTTTAAATTGTCAAAACTGGGAAATTTCACAGGCAAAGCCTCATGAAGTGCGTCATCATGAGCTTTTTCCTGCTGAAGCAGTAGAGACAGCCCGGCGTTTGGGGTCTGAATCTATTGCATACACATATTCAGAGGCAGTCACTTTTTTTGAATACATGATTGACATCGCCAGACTGGCAAAGGAAAAAGGGCTGCATAACCTTTGGATTTCAAATGGTTACATTAACCAAAAACCTCTTCTTGAGTTGTGCAAAGTGCTGGACGGCGCAAATATAAATCTTAAATCATACAGCGATGACATTTACAGAAAATTGAACGGCGGGCGGCTTCAACCTGTGTTAAACACTTTAAAAACGCTGCATGAGCAAAAAATTCATCTCGAAGTCACAACTCTGGTGGTGCCGGGATATATAGATGATGAAGAAATGATAAAACAGATGTGCGGATGGATACTTGACAACATAGGGCCCGACCATCCGCTGCACTTTTTACGTTTTTTCCCTAAGTACAAACTTGACAGGCTGCCACCCACACCGGTTTCAACATTGACTCGTTTCCGCGAATTAGCCATTAAAGAAGGTATCAGATATGTCTATGTCGGCAATGTTCCAAACCATGAAGGGAATCACACCTATTGTCACAATTGCAGCAAGTTGTTGATTGAACGCGAGGGCTATTTCTTGCCGACATATAATCTAACAGGCAATAAATGCAAGTTCTGCGGCACCAAAATCCCGGGGGTATGGGATAATAGTGTGTCCAGGCGGGACTGAAAAAATGAACATCGAATGTTGAATGGGAAAAGATGTCTAATCCACAAATAGATTGTTTTATACGACCCAACAGCCGTATAAAACAATTGTACGTAGATTAGCCGTATTATAAGACGACTATTCGGCAGACTACTATATGTTAGATTTTAATATTTCTCTTGACAATTTTTATAGAATGTTATAAATTTATATTGTTAACTAAATTTATCTTTTTAAATAATAGAAACTAATTCTAAAGAGGAATTTTATGATCAAAGAAAAACCATTATTTTTAAATCCATATAGACCAGGGGCCGGACATATGCCTCCGCATTTAGCGGGAAGACATAAAGAAACTGAAGAATTCTTAAAACTCACCTCCCAAACAACTATCCTTGAAAATATGGTATTAACAGGTTTGCGCGGAGTAGGTAAAACTGTTTTGCTTGACACCTTTAAACCTCTATCAATAAAAAATAACTGGCTATGGGTAGGTACTGATCTCTCAGAATCTGCCAGCGTCAGTGAAGAAAACCTTGCTATAAGATTATTAACAGACTTATCGGTAGTAACGTCAAATGTTCTTATTTCTCAAGAGAAAATATCAAAAATAGGCTTTATAAATACGGAAGAAATTATTGAAAAAAGGCTTGGTTTTGACTTCCTTACCCAGCTATATCAAAACACACCTGGCCTTGTTATGGATAAATTAAAATATGTACTTGAGTTTGTGTGGGATTGTTTGCAATCACAAAATATTAAAGGGCTTATTTTTGCTTATGATGAAGCACAAAATTTATCTGATCAAGCCGCAAAAGAACAATATCCTTTAGGCATTTTACTCGACACTTTTCAATCCATACAAAAAAAAGACGTACCTTTTATGCTGCTTCTTACTGGATTACCAACACTTTTTCCAAAACTAGTAGAATCTAGAACATTTGCAGAGCGCATGTTTAGAGTAGTTTTTCTTAAACGTTTAAATGAGAATGATAGTCGCGACGCTATCCTTAAACCTATTACAGATCAAATAAATACTTGTCCAGTTCATTTTACTGAAGAGTCCGTAAATTTAATCATAAAGAATTCTGGCGGATATCCGTACTTTATCCAGTTTATTTGCAAAGAGGCTTATGATGTATTTTTACCTAAGCTTGAGGCTGGTGAAAAGGCTTCAGTCCCATTGAATGAAATTACTAGAAAATTAGACACGGATTTCTTTGCAGGAAGATGGGCTCGAGCAACTGATCGTCAAAGAGAGCTTCTTATTATTATTGCCCAGCTTGATAATTCTGAAGAAGAATTTTCTGTGCAGGACATTGTTGAGCTTTCCAAAAAGGATATGAAAAAACCATTTAGCCCTAGCCATGTAAATCAAATGTTAAGTTCCCTTAGCACGGCAGGGCTTATCTATAAAAATAGGTTTGGAAAATATTCCTTTGCTGTACCGCTTTTGGGGCAATTTATATTAAGGCAACAAAAAATAATCTAACAAATCACTTCACCCAACACCAGAAGCACGGGCGTTTTTAAGTTCTCAAAGTTCTTGGTTGCTTCTGGTGTTGGTGAGTTCAGACGTTCGCCTGATTAAAAACTAATCAAAATGGAGAAAATTATGCTTTCATTAAAAGAAGTCACGATTCACAAATTTAAATGTATTGAATCAGAACAGACTTTTGAGGTTGGTGAAGATATTACTGTTTTGGTTGGGATGAATGAATCCGGAAAGACTTCTATTCTAGAGGCATTGGCAAAAACAAATTATTTTTCTGATGACGAAGATTTTAAGTTTAATGCAACGCATGATTATCCAAGGAAAGAAAAAAAGAAAATGGATAAAAGCGGCGTAACGCCGTCAGCTGTCACATGTAAATATTCAATAGCTCAAGAGTTGTTAAAAAAGATATCCCAAGATGTTGGAGATAGAGTTTTTAGCCAAACAGTATTTTCCAGAACTACAAAATTTAATCAAAAAAATACATTTCTAGATATTAAAACAGATTTCAATAGGTTCATCAGCGCCAAAACGAAAATTCTCGGAATATCAAGTAAGTCTCTTAACGATAAATTATTTAAGGTATCAAGTCTTGAAGATCTTAAAACAGTAATTGCTGAGTACAAAGATGAGGATTTAAAAGAAAAACTATCTTCGTTGAAAAAATATTTACAAAATGACTGGAAGTGGTCCACGCCTTTAGATGAATATATTTCAAGAATGTACCTCCATCCAAATCTCCCTAAATTCCTATACTATGATGAATATTATGCTCTTCCTTCAAG
>JAIVWD010000007.1:0-23402 GCA_049190315.1 Deltaproteobacteria bacterium
AATTATTCGACTTGTCAATATATCAAGGAACGTCCCGCAAGCCGCAATATATCAAGGAACGTCCCGCAAGCCGCCGTCCCGCAAGCTTCATATTCAAAAACTCGCTATTTTGTAAAACGCGTACTGATTGAACTCACGGGCGGCTGCTGTTTGCCGTTCAGTGCAGTGATTGGTTATATACCCAGCATTTAAATACTGAGTTTGGCAGTGTGAGATTTCAATGATTTAGATAAACGAATCATCGAATCCACCATAGCCTCATGAATTTGGGGCCATTTCTCTTCTTCATCACGATAGCCACCCATTATAATCCTTTTACTAATCCTACAAGCACGTTTACCTTCTATCCTTTCCCAATTAAGCCCTTCACCATACGCCTTTTCAATTTCAGCTTTCTTGCTGTTGAGTTGGTCAAAAATTTCTTTATTTTCTTCACCTTTTTCTTTCCCTCGATCAATATAGAGTTCAACCTGGGCTTCGTTTTTCCTTAAAGCATAATTATAACCAAGCCCTTGTTTTCCGGCACTTGTACCAAGCCAGTTATGCTGTGTTGGTGGAATATTGGCATGGAGCTTTGTTTTTTGTTTTGAATAATTCAGCAATTGAGTCCAGAATTTCTCCCTAATGATGTAGCGTTCAGCCATCTCTTTTTTAGCCTTTCCGACTTCCTTCCCCTCTTCACTTGGTCCAACAATTACGGTTAATAAAGGAGCTGGTGGTGAATCACCTATTTGGATCGCCTCGATCTTTAGTAGATAAAAATTTGCAACAGACAATTCATTTAACCATGTTATGGCTGCGATATGCTCAGGTCGAGGATTTGCGACAATCCATATTGCCGCCTTTGCCCCCATTGCCAATAGATATGTAATAACCTTTCCAAGGTGGTCATGATCGCTTTTTTCTAATTGGTTTTCAATAATAACAGGATTTCCAGCTTCATCTTCTGCCACAATATCTATATTGAACGCACCAGCTGATTGCTCCCGTTCGGGGTTTGATAGGTTCAAGTCTAAAACATCATTTAATACATCAATAATGAATTAATAGAGATAAAAGATGTTTAAGATGCGTCAAACTCATCTTGTAAAAATGCAGGTTAGCTAATGAAAAAAAGTGGCTCTTGAATCTGCTGACTACGGCATATTGGACATTTTCCTGGTTTATTCAGTCGTTCCCTCTTTTTGAACCTGAATCCGCATTTTTTACATTCAGCAGGAATTATCATCAGGCGCTCTCTGCTTTTCCGGACCGCTATCCGGATATGCCCGAGATGATCGACAACCTCTTTTTCAGAAATCCCGACTTCTGCGGATATCTCGCGCGCTGACAGGGTTCGCCCTGTAAGAACAGAAATTATTTCCTGACGGAACGTTTCATGCTTTTCTTGCGGGATAGAAGGCTCCTTAGGTTTAATTTTCATTTAAGATCAGCTACTTTTTATTCTTCAGCAAAGCATCGAGACCAGCGAACGGCCTGTGGGTGGAAGGTGGCTCTTGCTCGCCACCCGGCGTAACCTCACCATACCATTCCGCTACCTGGTCCCGCGAGTGCTCATTGTCGTGACAGTATAGGCACAGCAGCTCCCAGTTGCTACCGTCAGGCGGATTGTTATCGTGGTTGTGATCTTTGTGATGGACTGTGAGCTCTCGAACTCTCTTGCCTGTGAATTCGCGCCCGCATCGCGCACAGATCCACGGGAAAAGCTTTAGCGCTCGCTCCCGATAGGTTTTCTCCCGAAGCTCCCGGTCACGCCGAGCCTCGGCAATGATCTGATCCGGCCTGTCCTGTGACATGTGCGCACTCCCATAGCTCTTACCCGCTGAGTTAATCAACAGGCGCTTTCAGTCCTTAGAAATATGAATACAAAAAAGTAATCCCTTTTTTAGATATACTGTTGCGGTATCATCAATCAATACGTTGCTGATTCCCCTTGTAGCACCGAATCGCAATACATCATTTTCCAGAGGATATTCCAGACCCCGCAGGGTAACGCCGTGAGCATCCTGACCAAGAGGAATTAGCGAAAGCATGTCTCCTTTTTTTCCATTAAAGGTGAGTTCGCCTCGCCCCCTTAACAAAATAATCTCCTGATGCCCATCAATTAAACGAATTGCAACTTTGGAAAACTCTGGTGACGCTGGAAGTAATAAATTAGCTATTGTCATATCCCAGCGTGCACCCAGCGCTCCCAGCACAAGAATTTCATCAGAGCCAAGGTCGAAAGCTTTGTGTAAAGCCAGCTCAAGGTCGGTCTGATCTTTATTGATTGGATAGCTTATGATTTCTGTTCCCGATGTTTGCAAAGACTTTAAATAATCAGGATCCAAAGAGTCCAGATCTCCTATAACTATAGAAGGTTTTATCCCCAGCGCCCGGCAGTGAGTCATACCGCCATCAGCGGCAATTATCAAATCATCAGGAAGTATGATATCGTGAACATCCTGTAGATGATTCAAAACTCCATTTGCAAATATTACAGTCCGCAAGACTAATCCTTTAAAAATATTTGATGATATTCTTCTTCTTTAAGGTGTTTTTTCAAAATTCCAAGAATATAATCCAGCATTCCGCTGATATCATCATCACTCAGCCTTTTAACCAGAATCTGCATCATCTCATCATCCGTAAACTTCTGAAGATATGCGATCAACGACTTCTCATCAGTTTCACGGTCCAGCCCAAATACTATATTTTCTTCATCATAATTATTTACAAAATTATGTGTGTGTTTTGACATAAATAACCCCGTCACAATTAACGGCTTCGTAAAAAGTCCATTTTCTGCGTTGCGCTGCATCCTTCGTCATTGCGGCGTAGCTATAAGTACGCCTCTCTCCTCAGGATTTGCGCGCCTTGAAACTGAAGCTTTTTACTTTGCCGTAGATTTAAAGACTTTTTAACTTTATGAAACAAATCGACTGAAATGAGCTTCATGTATAATAAAATTCAAAACAGGAAACTGTTTGAGCGCATTAGATATTGTTAAGAAAGAACCTATGATGATGTTGTCATTCTTTTTAAAATATTGTTGAACTGTAACTATTGTTTTCTATTCATGGCAAGTTCTTTCTTTACAATATCTTATGCGTGAGTTTTTCATGGTTTGAATTTTATTATACTTGAAGCGAATAAAATTTTACTTTTTCGAAAACATTATAAGTAACTACTCAGGTGGATAGGCTGAAGGCTGAAGACTGTTAGGAAAAAGTGCATTTTGAAGCCATGTTTGGTGCAAGAATCAGATGTTTCCGCTAAAGTACGGCAATCGTGCTTTTCTGACCCCCTTCAGCCTTCAGTCTAAACAGCTTCAGCCTGACTATGTGAGTAGTCACCATTATAACTTCTTAAGCAGCTCACAAAACAGCCTTACCCCAAAGCCGGTACCCCCAACCCCGCAGTATGCATTTCCCTTTTTCATATAAGAAGGACCTGCAATATCAATATGTGCCCATCTTGTATCTCCGACAAACTCCGACAGAAATAAAGCTGCTGTGATTGCACCGCCCCATCGTGAACCGGCAATGTTTTTAAAATCAGCAAAATCGCTTTTAAGATCTTCTTTATAATCATCCGGCAAAGGCATATGCCAGCATCGCTCATGGGTTTTTTCACCTGAGCTGATAATAGATTGAGCTAATTCATCGTCAGATGAAAACACTCCCGCTATCTTCTCGCCCAAAGCAATCACGCATGCCCCTGTCAGCGTTGCAATATCTATGAGAGTCTCGGGTTTATATTTCTTAACCACATAAGAAATAGCATCAATCAATATAAGTCTGCCTTCAGCGTCTGTATTTAATATCTCCACGGTTTTGCCTGAATAACTTTTTACTATGTCTCCCGGACGTGAAGCATTACCTGAAGGCATATTTTCAACAACAGGAATAATTCCAATTACTTTAGTTTTAGGCTTGAGTTTAGCCAAAGCAATAAGGGTTGCCGCAACTGCAGCAGCTCCGGACATATCGCTCTTCATTTCCTCAAGACTTCCCGTTGGTTTTAAATTTATACCCCCGGAATCAAACGTTACACCTTTGCCGACAAGAGCAACCGTCTTTTTTGCACCCTTTGGATTATATTCAAGAACTATCATTCTCGGCTTGCTCTCACTGCCTGCAGCTACTGCCAGCATTGCTCCGAACTTCTTCCTTTTCAGTTCTTTTTCATCAAATATTTTTACTTTCAAATTTTCTTTTTTAGCAGCGTCGGCAATTATTTTTGTGAATTGTTCGGGTTTTTTATCGTTAGAAGGTGTATTAATCAGATCCCTGGCGAAAATAGTACCTTCACAAATAGTGGTGATGCTCTTCAATATTTTGCCGGAACTTTTAGCCACATCAGGTGTAACCAGAAAAAAGATCTTCTTAAGCGAACTATATTTTTTCTCATCCTTATATTTATCAAAGAGATGATTCCCAAGGTAAGCTCCTTCAATTATAGCCTCAAGAGGTAACGGCATCTCCATTTTGATCTTCTTTGCCGAAGGGCAACCAATCAGCACTTCAGTGAGCTTCATATTAATACATTTTTTTACTGCCTTGCCTGCAAAAGCGCGTAAAGATTCTGCATTTAATTTTTCCAGCTTGCCAAGCCCCATAAAAATCACTCTGTCCGCTTTAATCTCCGGCGGAGTGTAAAAAATAACTTCCTCGCCCTTGTCCCCCTTGAACTCCTTGAGCTTTTTCGCTTTTGTAATCAGCGAAGATACTGTTTTGTCATCATGTATATCTCTGTCCTCACAGACAGGTATAATTAGAGTTTCAGTTTTTACTTTCTTCAGGTCAATTGACTTTAATGATAGCACGTTTCACTTCTCCTTTTTTAAATTTATAGTATAGGAATTTTCATTTCTTGCCTAATGAATTCAGTATGATAGGATAGACTAGTAAAAAGTGCCTAAAGTGAGCTAAAGTGCCTAAAATGCCTAAAGTTGTGGTACGCCTTCGGCGTGCTATCTATTTTCAGAGATTGACTATAACTTCAGCCAAAAATAAAGTAAGCAAAATTGTATGATAAAAAAGTTAAAATTGGCAGCGCCGAAGGCGCATTCCTTAACTTTAGGCACTTTAATATACTTTAGCTCACTTTAGGCACTTATGTTCGCACTGAAGGTGCGCTAATTTTATACTAATTTGATGCAAGGTTTTTCAGATATGATATTTTCTCCCACGAAAAGTCTTCAAACCAGCAGGGAAATATCGCATTATTCGTAAACACAGGGTCAGCTTCAAGATCATAACTGGAAGAAGCAACAGCCCTGTCCCATAAAGCAGTATGAGGGACAGGCGAATAATGTGCAAGCACAGGTGTTATACCATTTCTTTTTACCTCTTCTATAGACTCTTCCACCGAACTTATTGTCTGCCCCGGCAGGCCTGTCAGCAGATACGCTCCCACCTGATTCTTTTGAAAACCAGCTTTATTCAGGCAGGCAACAGCTTGTTTAAATTCATTTGCTGTCACTTTGCTGTCAAGTTCTTTTCTATTTTCAAATGTAGCTGTTTCCAGACCAAGCCGAATGGTTTTGAAACCAGCCCTGAACATCAAGCCGGCTGTCTTCTCTGAAATCTCACGAATATGAACTGCGTTTGGCGTATGAAAGCGAATATTAAGATTCTCTTTAATCAAACCTTCAAATAATACAACAGCATGCCTTTCCGCATCAACAAGAAGAGCATCATCATAAAATACAAAATCTTTTACATTATATTTAAAATGCCAGTACTTTATCTCTTCAATAAGAGAAAGCGGACTGCGCAACATTCTTTTTGGATTTAAAAAATGCGAAGCACAATACGAACAGGAAAACGGGCATCCCTTAGATGTAAGAATTGGAATATACGAAATTTTTCTTTGCAGGTCAAATGCGGGATATGGCAAGGTGTCAAGATCATCCGGATCAAACTTCGGACTCACAGAAAAACCTGTATAATTCTCCGCAAGCTTTAAGATATATTTCTCGCCGGGACCGGCCAGAACAATGTCTGCACCTGAATGCGATACAGCATGCTCATTGCAAAGGCCGGCATATATACCGCCAAGAATAACGATAATGTCTGAATAAGTTTCTTTTATAATTCTTATGGTTTCCTTTACGCCGGGATACCAGTAAGTCATAAAAGAAGTGACAAGGACAAGATCTGGTTTTGGTATGAGTTCAAGTTCCTCCCTGAACCATTCCAGCATAATTCCGTATCTGGAAAAGTTCCGGGGAATATGTTCAAGACCTTTGGGTTTTGGAATCGTTGTTTTTAAAAACGGGCCCCTTCCGTTTCTTGTATAGGGGTCAATGTGAGGTGCTTTTGGATGAAATCGATCAAGGCAGTCTATGTATGTTATTGAAAATCCATGCTGCCTGAGTATTGATGCAAGACTGAGAAGCCCAAGAGGTTTAGCCCAGAAATCGTATGCCGCAAAATCATGAATCCAGGGATTTACCAAAAGAATATTTGGAGTATCGTATTTCACTTAGATGAAAAGTCAAATTACCACCCCCAGAGTAGGTGGCTTGTTTATATTAGTCCTCAAAGGTACCCTGACAGACTACTAAGTGCCTAAAATGAGCTAAAGTGCCTAAAGTTGTTGTACGCCTTCGGCGTGCTGATTGATAAACAAAACCACAAGGATTTGCAATCACTCTCTTGCCAGTGCATTGAGAGCGTAGAGTAACCCACCTGCCGACAGGCAGTTATAAAATGGCAGAATTCCTTAACTTTAGGCATTTTAGGCACTTTAGCTCACTTTAGGCACTTATAAATCATCAGGATGTTGGGAAGTATTTCATTGATGTTTTCTTCAATTCCCTGCGGCTGAAAAGAAGCTTGTATGTATCCACGGAAGCTGCTTCAGACATTTTACGGGCTGTTTCACGACATGATTCTTCATCCCTGGCATGAATCATTGTATATAAATTATAGGGCCATTCGGCAGAGGGATTGCGTCTGTAACAATGTGAGACTTCTTTAAAAGAAGCCATCTTTTTACCCACCTCATCAATGCGGTCTTCGTCAACCTTCCACGCAGTCATTGCGTTAGCTTTAAAGCCTGACTTCTGGTGCCGGATTGTTGCGCCAAAACGTCTCATTACGCCTCTTTTGCAAAGATCTTTTAAAGTATCCAGAAGGGCTTCTTCTGAAATCTCCAGCTTCTCTGCGATTTCAAGATATGGGCGCTCCGTAATGGCAATATCTCCCTGTATTAATGAAATTATCTTTTTTTCAAGTTCAGTAAGCATAAAGCAATATAAAAAATTATATAAAAAAAATCAAGGTTTTTTAGCCCAAAGGTGTAGTATGAATCGTAAATTTTACTACAATGAATTACACCCATGTGATGAATAAAGGAGGCCGGGTGGTGCGCAGCCCTCTGGAGGAAATATAAAACAGTACAAACTGTTCCCTGGTTTGTCCAAGAAAAGAGATTATACCTCGAAAAACCACAAATTGCGGTTTTTCGCTGGCCATAAACACCAATAGCTACGTTGCTCAGGCTTGCAATAGCCTGCTATTACGCGTCTTCGCGCCTTGCTCTTGATGCTCATTGCTCACCGAAAAAAACGCAATTTACAACCTTCCGAGGTATAACGAATTTTTGACTCAGTTTTCCTATATTGTCATTTCCAATTGAGTTTTTGCCTTTTAGTAAGCACAATACGCCTGCCATGACCTCTTTCTTGTTTTGAGGACTTTGACGTTTTCCTGTTCCTCACTTTCTCTTTGTTGACAATGGGGCGTTATCGTGCCATTAATAAAAACGTTTGAATCTTTCTGGCTGCCAACAGAAACCAAGTAGTGGGAACTTCGGGTGGAAAAATGCGAAAGAAACGATCCATGAACAAATGCCATTTAGATGTAATCGTTGCAATTTTGACCTCATTTCTTCTTTGTGCGTGTGGAGGCCCCCGTCCGCCATTAGAGAAGATCAGGGCTTCGCTAAAGGGCGTACCAACGTATTCAATAGTTCTCGATGATATGAAGGAGGAAGGCAACTTATTCAAAACTCATTACCATAAGTACAGTATAGTTATGGAAGATAAGGCCACGAAGACTGATTGGCTGGAAGTGCCTGAGAACTATTTTAAGCAGAATATTTCTTTTCTGGGTATGACTATCTGGGTCAAGAAAGATGGAAAAGAGAGTAAGGCCGTCGGTCCGCCTGGTTATGAGTATGTCGGCGATACTCGGTACGGACAATGGGATACGAATTCATCCGGCCGGTCGTTCTGGGCATTTTACGGGCAATACCACTTTATTTCTGCCCTGTTGGGGCATGGTCCGATTTTTCGTAACCATTATGCCGGTTATACCAGATTCCGTACGCAAAATCAGCCTTATTACGGGCCCAACAAGGAATACGGTACCAATGGGTCTCTGACCAAAAAACAGAAGCCAAATTTCTACTCTCGGCGAATGGCCAGAATGAGGACTAAGCAGTCTTCTTTTTCCGACAGGGTCAATCAACGCGTTGGCCGGACCCGAACAAGCGCCCGCGGTCGGAGCGGCTCCTGGGGGAAATAGTTTATGAAACCTGATACAATAATTACCGGCTTGATCCTGATCGCTGCTTTTTACGTTCTGTTATTTATCGGCAAAACAATAAATGATCTGCTGCATCGGGAATACAAACTCAACTTTGAGTTGGTTGAAAAGGACAACGCTGCTCTGGCTCTTGCCGTGGCAGGTTACTACTTTGGCCTGGTGCTGGCCATTGGGGGAACTCTGGTCGGACCTGGTATCAGCCTTATTGATGACCTTATGGATCTGTGCATCTATGGTCTTTTAAGCATCATTCTTGTCAACGCGTCCTGGTATATTTGTGACAAACTGATCCTGTTTAAATTTAAGATCAGTGAAGAACTGATCAGAGATCACAACCAGGGCACCGGCGCGGTTTCGGCGGGGATGAGTATTGCTTCGGGTTTCATTATTTTCGGATCGTTACAGGGCACGGGTGGGAGTATCTGGACTGTAATCGTTTTCTGGGCTATTGGCCAGATCATCTTGATCCTGGCCGGATTGATCTACAATCTTATAACCCCGTACAACATCCATGATGAGATCGAAAAAGATAATGCGGCCGCTGGCGTGAGTTTTGCGGGCGCCCTGGTCGCCATAGGGGTCATTGTTGGCCTGGCTGCAGAGAGCGACTTTGAATCCTGGGCAACAAACTTGTCTGACTATCTCGGATATGCCGCCCTGGGGCTCGCATTGCTTCCCCTGGTTCGTCTGCTCACAGACAAAGTCCTTCTGCCCACAGTCAATCTCACCGATGAAATTGCCAGGCAGGACAAACCCAACGTGGGCGCTGCATACATTGAGGCATTCTCTTATATTGCAGCGGCTTTTATTATTTACTGGTGCGTGTAAGACAAAATGTTCCGCATAAGCCTTGTGTTAAAAATAGCGATTTTTGCCACTGGCTGCGCGGGTATTGTCGCCGAGTTTGTCCTATCCACACTGGCCACCTACCTTATCGGCAATGCTGTCTTTCAATGGACCATAGTTATGTCGTTGATGCTATTTGCCATGGGGCTGGGCAGCCGGCTGAGCAAGCTCTTTACGTACAGGCTGCTAGACACATTTATCCTTGTTGAATTCAGTCTTTCCATACTTTGCTCCTCTTCGGCAGTTCTTGCTTATGGCCTGGCTGCATACACCGCTCACATTAACCTCATCATCTATCTTGTGGCCATGGTCATCGGCGCCTTGATAGGGTTTGAAATTCCACTTGTCATGAGACTTAACGATGCCCACGAGGAACTGAGAACCAACATTGCCGCTGTGATGGAGAAAGATTACTATGGCTCGCTTCTTGGAGGCTTGTTTTTCGCTTTTTTTGCGTTGCCCTATCTTGGTTTGACTTATACTCCCATCATCCTGGGCGCCATTAACTTTCTGGTGGCCTCACTCCTTTTGTGGTCATTTTTTCATCTTATTCAAAGAAAAAAGATGGTAGTCTCCGCGTTTGCCGCCAGTTGTCTTTTCCTGATTTTTCTGACTGTCCTGGCAAAACCGATCATCATGTACAGCGAGCAGCGTCAATACAAAGATAAGATTATCTATGCGCAGCAGACTCCGTACCAAAAAATCGTGATAACCCAATGGAAGGAATATTACTGGCTATTTATTAATGGCCAGGAGCAATTTTCCAGCTTTGACGAAGAAAAATACCACGAGCCATTGGTCCACCCGGCCATGAAGCTTTCAGCCAATCGGGATAAGATCCTCATCCTGGGGGGTGGTGACGGACTGGCTCTGCGGGAAGTCTTGAAATACTCAGACGTAAAATCAATTACCCTGGTGGACTTAGACCCGGCCATGACCGATCTGGCTGCCAAACATTCGGTGCTGGTCGATATCAACAATGCCTCGATGAATGACCCGCGTCTAAAGGTAGTCAACCAGGACGCCGGCGCCTTCCTTAAAGAAGATGACCACTATTACGGAGCTGTTATCATTGATCTGCCGGATCCGGACACGATTGAACTGATGCACCTCTATTGCGTAAATTTTTACCGGTTAGTGGCCAGACATCTTAGACCCGGCGGGGTCATGGTTACCCAGGCAACCAGTCCATATTTTTCCAGGCAGGCATTCTTGTGCATCATAAAGACAATCAAGGAAGCAGGTTTTACCTGCCTGGCCTATCATAATCAGATTCCAACCATGGGTGAGTGGGGCTGGGTTTTGGGAGTGAAGGACGCGGCAATGGACGAACAAATCCTGAAACAGAGGGTCCTGGCCGCAGATTTTGACGGCCTTAAAACCCGTTTTCTCAACGACGACGCTATGGTTTCAATGGTCCATTTCGGCAAAGGAATAATTGAGCAGAATCAGATGGATAAGCTCAAGGTCAATACCCAATTAAATCCGATTCTCCAGCGTTACTACCAGGCTAACACCTGGGATATGTATTAGGCCCTTCGGGCGAGCTGTTGAGCTGTTAAGCTGTTGATCTTATCAGTGTTCGTGGTGTGCCAGAACAACCGCGCTTGTTAGGCAACAATACTTTTGACTTATTTCAAATTTTTATTTTCTTTGTTATTATCAACTACTTGTATTGAACTATTCTGAATGATTTCCTGACCAACTACATTGTTGCTATTTTTGTTTTCTCTAAGGTCTTCAGGTTTTACACGAGCAAGCAAAATCACAATAATGATGAGCATAGCTATTTGTATACCAATAAGCGGGCTAATCATTGTTTTTATGGTAGCTTTAACTACTCCAGTAACCTGCCACGCACCAGCCATGCTATTACATATTAGGGGGCCATCATAATTTGATTCCTGCCCTTCTCTTATTTGAGACTCAACTTTTGCCATGCGGCTACGCGCGAACCTTAACATTGTGTGCTGAATAGCTTCTAATATCCAAAACATAAATATTAAGCATACACATAAAACTAAAAACCAGTTATTAGTTATTGCCGTTTTATTTGTGAAAAATGCTCCGGTGAGACCGGACAGAATGAGGAACAACCACCCTCTAACCTTTAAAGAATGCTCAAGTTGTCGAAAAATTATCAACCGTAATATTTCGATTTCTTTGTACGCCTGTTCTTTCCAGTCCATAAATTATTTGCCTAACTTATCAGCTCAACAGCTATTACCTGGCAGGATGTTGGTGAATTGATATTCTTCTGCCGGCTCACCTGTTGTGGCTTCAAATTCATCTTCGCCCCACTGTTCAATACTAAGATATGACCGTCCTTCATCGTCCTGGTAGCTCCACTGGAGCACTTCCCTGCCGTGGCCCTGGCCATCCTTATAAAAGCTACCGCCGGTCGTTTCTTCCATATAATAAGTGACCCCTTCAAAGACAATTTTCTCCGGTGGATCCCCGGTCTCAATGATACTTTTCTTGATTTGCGAATCAAGACGACCAAAGGCGATCTTTTGGCTCAGGCTCCATTCTTCCCCGTCATCAGACTCCATTTCAAGGTAAACAACTTTGTCACCGCTTTTGAGTTGCCACTCGTGAGAAATATCACCCTCGCTCCAGTCGTAATAATTGTAAGCTGATACTTCCCACGTTTTCAGATCGTAATCAACCAGGTAGCCCTTTTTAAGCCTGGCCAGGGAAAGGTCTTTTAAGGGGTCTAATTCATCTTTTTTGTTTTTTTTAAAAAAGTCTCTTATTTTCATAACTGGATAGTATAGGAGGTTTCCATCTTTTAGTCAATCTTATTAATAGGTTAAAAACTATCAGTTTACAATAATGGCTCGCAGCGCTTGGCTGATAAGCTGATAAGCTGGTAAGCTTAATAGCTTAATAGCTTAACAGCTCGCCCGAAGGGCGCTAAGCCATTCCCATCTTCTGTTTTAATTCCAGTAAAGATTGTGACGTGCTCGGAGGCGAACCGCCGGACAGGGCTTTGTTAATTTCATCATCCACACTTTTGTCTGCAGTAGCCATTTCGCCATAGGCTGTTGCAAGGGATTCGTCTTCCTCAACCCGTGACCGCATCTTTTCCAGCATGGCGATCGTGCCTGATGAATCAACTCTGGCAATCTGCTGATTGATCTTCTTGGTGGCCGCTGCGGTTCTTGCTCTAGCCTTTAACGTGACCAGGTCATTTTCATAAGTGGTGACAGTTGACTTGATTTTATTCACATTAGCCTGCAATTGGTTGGCCATCTGCTCGTGCCTTTCGGCATCCTGGGATAGCTGCACTGCCTCCGTTGCAAGCTGTTCCTTCTGGCTCAGGGCTTGGGTGGCCAGCCGTTCGGCATCTGTGGAATCAAGTTCGCCGCCTTGCATTTTCTGCAAAAGCATCATGGCCTTGCGCTCGTAATCAGCAGCCAGTTTCTTTTTGTTGTCTGCGTCCCTTCTCGTCCGAATCGCCATGCTCTTGACCTCAGCCAGACTGCTCATGGCCTGTTGCAGATCCTTCTTGAGATCGCGGATGCCCTGTTCAGTCATTTTTATAGGATCTTCGAGCTTGTCAATTAAAGCGTGAGTTTCGGCCTGGGTCACCCTGAAAATACGTTTAAAAATAGACATAATAAAAAAACCTCCTTTAGTTTGTTTTACCCACAATTAGTCAAAAGTAGCGCTTGATCATTTTTTTGCATAATCAAGCAGTTCCGAGCTGTATTCGGCCAGGGCCAGACCCAGGGCATGGATGGAAGCTTCAAGCTCGTTTCGATCCAGGTTTTCCAGTTGGAGGGTGTCCCTAAAAAGGACTAATTCCGCATTTTCATCCAGGACAAAGGCGCCGTGAACCAGATCACGATTCATCTGCAGCAACCGTTTAAACAGATTGCCCTGGTCATGGGGCACCTTCATGATAATCTGCTCCAAAACAAGAATCGGTTCTTCGCAGTCTATCACCAGATTCTTAATGCCATTGTCCTCATCATCCACCACCACCAGTTCTGCTGCCTGATCCTCACTGACAATGGGTATCTCCATCTCGCATAGATACTGTTTAACCAAATCAAATTTTTCGGGCATGTTAACCTCCCTTTCATACGTTTTTTGATTAACTGCATATTGTAAAAATTTCTAATCCAACTCGGGACGATTTGTGGCAATGACTACCAGTTCATCTTCCGCACTGAGCCGGTAATCCGCATCCGGATTGGCAATCAATTTGTGCGTTCCCTTATTTTCCACAGCCACGCAGAGTATGCCATTATTTTTTTTCAGCTTGCACATAACTTCAAAAAAAGTCAGTCCCACCAGGGAAAAAGGCAGCTCAACCTTGTACAGTTCGCTTCCATAGCGATTGCTGACCAGTTCGGTAATCATGTGGGTAATCCCGTGGTCCAGGGCTGCCTGCACCAGAAGATTAGCGCTCAATTCGCCCACCACGATGATCTCGTCCGCTTTTGCCCGCCGGCAGTGTTCAATATTCATGGACTCTATCAATTCTACACAAACATAAACATCCGGATAAAGAGTCTTGATGGTCAAGGTATCTAGAATAGTCCTGGCGTCACGGACGCGAGCATCCAGTTGATCATCCGAGAGCTGGATCACCGTCTGAGCATCTTTCAGGTTAGCCATTTCAAGGACCCTGGGCTGAACTTCGCCGCGAAGAAAGTGTAAATTCGAATCATCCAGGGGTTTTTCGGTCAACTCTGCAATAACAACTATCGGCACATCCCTGGTTTTGTCGTCAGCACGTAGTTCTGTTATGATATCACGGCCCCGGAAGTTCCATCCGCAGATAACAAAATGTCCTTTTACTTTTACTCTTTTCATGCCCCTGTTCTCCATGAGCTTGTTTTCGATAAGCACACTGGCTATGGTAGCAGTCAGTACACTCAGGAAACCAATCCCCAGCATCATAAGCGCTATGCCCACAAACCGGCCGCCTATGGTAGCCGGAGAAATATCGCCGTATCCTACGGTGGTCACAGTTACAATTGACCACCAAAAAGCATCAAAAAACCCCAGCTCTTCTTCGAAATATGAGAAAGCCATGGTGGCCACGAAAATCAAAGCCAATAGCACAAAGGCCACCTTGTGCAGGTTCTCCCGTCGCAGTCGAAAGGATATTGATTTTAATATTTGCAAAAAATAAAACATTAATCAAACTATAAGAATTTATTAATTTACTCCTCTTGTAAAACTATAGGAAATCGACTATATATTTTCAGATAATTAATTTCACTGCGTTATCAATCGTTGATGTATAACCAATACGCCTTCCTCTTTCTATCCTTGTGAAATTAATTATCTGAAAGTATATAATATAACAAGGTGAAAATAGGAAAATTTGAAATATTTCATAAATTAGGTGCATGTAGCCAGTATGAATTCACATGAAGCCATTTCACAATTAAACATTGATTGCTACGGATGCAAGGGCGACCTCAATAATAAGAATAGCATAGTTCAGATGGCTGAGCGAGCTGCAAAGCAGGTGGGTGCAACGGTTCTCGGAAAGGGTTCCGTATCGTATCCGGGCAGAGGAGTAACTGCGGTAATATTTTTGGCTGAATCACACATTCTGGTTTCTACATATCCTGAATACCGGTACGCAATAGTTGAAATTTTCATGTGTAACTCACAGGCAGACCATCGTGAATGCTGGGGTTGTTTATACGACTATTTACAGCCCGAGCGGATCAGTGTAAATCAAGATGTCCATTATGTCGGAAACGGCAATGGGCTTGCACTCCACAAGGCTTCAAGAAAACTTGACTTAGTGGCGTAGTATCAGACATCGTTATGCATAAATAAATCCAAAAAATAGCATAATAACAAATAATATCAACAATATATAAGATATGCAGGCAAAATTGGACACTCGCTGTCTTAAATTACTATTTCAAATTACTACTAAGACAAAATATTTTGATTTATTGATTATTTTGAATATCAAAAGGCTATGATCATCTTCAGTTTTCGATATCTCCTGTTATAAAACCTTCTCAATTTTACATTCCGGCCGTTAAACTAACATCGCAGAATTTTGCACCTTTCTTCAACACATCCAACAAATTTTAATTCTCTCAAAATGCAGTTTATGAACTCACAGAAATGCTCGTGCAGGCCGGAAAATTTATTGAAAGAAAACCGGAAACGGCTGCCGAAGTTGCGGTTGCATTTTTAGATCCCAACAAAACATCAGGATTGAAAGTTCCCATTATAAAAAATGTACTCACAGAGCCTCAGGGTATTAAAACAAGGGATTTATATCCTTCTATTGAGGATCTGGACAGAATGCAGCAATATATGGTCAAAAAGATGGGGGTTGCTTCCCTGATTGATCTGGAAAAATTTGTTGACACCCAATTTGCCGACGCTGCTTGTGGAAATAGAGCAACTGATGGCTTGCCATCAATCTTTCATGATAATGCCGCTGTTGCCCTTGAGATTTTACAACGGAGAACGACAAAAGAAGGAAAGTCGTTAAAAGTCATGTTGGGTGCGGAAGGAAAATACTTAACATTTTCACTTAACAATCAGGAATTTGGAATTGATATTGCAAAAATCAAGGAAGTCATTGGAATGATTCCCTTGAGAACAATTCCCGAATCTTTGCCTTTTGTCAAAGGAGTTTTTGATCTTAGAGGCAAAGTGATGTCAGTGATAGATTTAAGGCTCAAATTCGGGATGGAAGAAATCGAATACAACGATCGAAGTTGTATTATTATTTTAGAGATTAACAATAAGGAAGAAACCATTAACATAGGAATTGTGGTAGATTCAGTTACCGAGGTGCTGGATATAAAGGCTTCGGAAATCGAAGATGCGCCATCCTTTGGGGCAACTATTGATACAGATTACATCTTGGGCATGGCTAAAATAGGAAAAGGGATTAAAATCCTGCTTGATATGGAATACTTATTAACTGAGCAATAGAAAAAGCGGGAAGCCAATGCTGTGAGCATAACACACATTCGATGCGGTCATGAGTGTCTGAAATGCCTGGGGGTACGCGATCTGTCAAACACTTCATTTCTCCACCAAACTGTACGCAAACTTTTCGAAAATGTTCTTGTTGAACTTACCTGCCGCAACATCGTCTTTAATAAGGGTTAGCGTATCTATTGGAATCATTGCGTTTCTATATGGCCTTTCATTATTTGTAAGAGCTTCGTAACAATCAATAATTCCTATAATTTGGGCAGCTTCTGATATCTGTTTTTTTCCATGGGGGTACCCTGATCCGTCTAACTTTTCATGATGTTCCAGCGCAACTAAACAAATATTTTTATCTGTAAACTTACAACGCTTCAAGATATTATAACCTATGATAGAATGTTTTTTGATTTCTTCAAATTCCTCATTTGTCAAGCTTCTTGGCTTCTTAAGAATATTCTGATCTATTTTTGTTTTCCCCACATCATGAAGCAGCGCGCTCAAACCGAGCGATTTTGTTTGATGTATATCCAGTTGCGTATAAAATGCATATACCAGTGAAAAGGCCATAACATTAATTGAATGCAAAACAGTGGTATAATCAATAAATGATATGTTTAATAATCGTTTTACCACATCAAACTGTCGGGAATCAGCACTAATTAGAATGTTTATCGTATTGGAAAGACCTTCGAGACTTCCGCTCCGTGGCTCTTCAAACGTTTCCTGCATTATGGTTACGAGTGTCTCTTTAATTTTGACGGGGTTTTTCTGCTTGATATTTAATTCTAATTCCCTGTTAAAACCCTTTTGTGCTTCCTGAATGCTTTTAATTTTATATTCCTTTTTTATGTACAATTCAGACGGAAGTTTTTCCTCATTAATACGCATATCCTCAATTGTTATTCCTGCTGACTTATACAAAGAAAAGTTATTGTTTTTTACTTTTAAATAAAGTGGAGTATTTTTATAAAATTTCAAATGTGATCTTCTTGCCAGTATCATTTTGTTTCCAAATTTAGCCTGATAACGCACCCTCTGAGGCTCCGCCTCAACCAATATTCAGGAGACAGGTACCACTATCTCTTTCCTATCTCCTATCTTCTGTTTCCTGTCTCCTGACAGGGGAACAACCTCTTTATATCCTGTTTTGTTGCCCTGCAAATACCTCTTTCAGTTATAAAACCGGTAACGAGCCTTGCAGGGGTTACGTCAAATGCAAAGTTAGCTGCAGGGCTGCTTGCCGGAGGAATCAGAACACTCTTTATTGAGCCATGATCTAAACCTTGCACATATCTGACTTCATCAGGATCTCTCTCTTCAATGGGTATTCCCTTTATACCATCATCAAGTTCCCAGTCAAAAGTACTGGATGGAAGAGCGACATAAAAGGGTATGTTGTTATCTCTTGCCGCAAGTGCTTTAAGATAAGTTCCTATCTTGTTAGCGACATCGCCTGTACGGGTGGTTCTGTCTGTACCAACAATAACCATATCCACCATTCCATGCTGCATCAGGTGACCTCCGGCATTATCTGTTATGACAGTGTGCTTGACACCATGTTTGCCCAGCTCCCAGGCGGTTAGCCTGGCCCCCTGGTTGAGTGGCCTTGTTTCGTCCACCCAGACATGTATATCTATATCATTTTCATAGGCAGCATAGATCGGGGCGGTTGCTGTTCCATATTCTACACAGGCAAGCCACCCTGCATTGCAATGGGTAAGGATGTTAACTGTTTCGCCTCCTTTTTTCATCCAAATCTCGTCAATCAGCGGCAAACCGTTTTCACCAATCCTTCTGCAGTTTTCTGCCTCCTCATCAGCGATATTTGCAGCTTCATCCCTTGCCCTGTCTATCCTTGCCGGTTGACTTGTCATTTTTAACAATTCATGCATAACCCTGTCCACGCCCCAGGAAAGGTTAACTGCAGTTGGTCTTGCGGCTTTTAGTCTGCTGCACTCATTAATAAGGAAATCATCAAAACCTGTTTTTTCATCAAAATTTATAACCGCAAGGTAAACACCATAAGCTCCGGCAACGCCTACAAGAGGTGCGCCCCTGACAAACATTTCTTTTATGGCATTTATAACATCATCAACGCTTCTCAAATCGGAAATTACAAATTCATGGGGAAGAAGACGCTGATCGATTACCTTAACAATTCCCGTATCCTTATCCAGCCATATTGGCCTCATATTTTTATTATCCATTTTCGTAACTATTCAGGTTGGTTAGGCTGAAGACTGAAGACTTTTAGGGAAAAGACTCCAGAAAGCCAATATTTTCTTAAAGCGACCGGAAATTTTGTCCTGAACATAGAGAATAACACTCAGGAATCATCTGTTTCCTTCAGCCTTCAGCCTTCAGCCTAAATACCTGAGTAGTTACTATCTAATTTGATCAACCGTAAACCGTGAACCGTGAACCGTTACCCTTTATCAGCATGTTAAATGAAAACATGCGCCAACATTTTTTTCTGATGACAGGTCATTATAAATTTTTACTGCCTTTCTGCTTAATGTTGAAATAAACTCTATGCCCCTTTGCTGAAGTAATTTTTCAAGCTCTTTTTCAGGTTTCATGAGACCGCTTGAGCCTGTGCCGGCAATAATGACTTCCGGCTTTGAATTTATAAGTTTATGGATATCAACGCTTGCAAGTCTATGGCCGGCCTTTCGCCACCAGAAAGCATCTATATGTCCATCGGGGTAGATAATTAAATCAGATGTGAATTTTCTTCCATCAACTACAATAGAACCAAATGCATAGGACTCAATCATGACACTATTTCCTCCCTATAGCCGTAACTGTTCACGGTTGTCGGTTAACAGTTCACAGTTTTTTCTTGGAAATACTGATAACCTACAAAATTTTTTCCAAACTTCTAAATCTTCAAAATAGGACCCCATAATTCTCCTCTATCTTCTGTTTTTTTCAACCGTGAACCGATAACTGTAAACCGTAAACGGTTACTTATAGCCCTTAATCGTCTCACCTGTTAGCGAGGCTCTTTCAAGCACATCTTCAAGATCAAAACTAAGGAGCTTCTGCTCCCTGACTATAACCTTTCCGGCAATAATAACGTCCTGAACATCCGAGCCACGTGCGGAATACACAATATGTGACACCGGGTTGTACATTGGGACAAGGTGAGGTTTATTGACATCAATAATAATAATGTCCGCCTGTTTGCCGGTTTCCAGAGAGCCTGTTTCATTATCAAGACCAAGTGCCCCGGCCCCATCAATTGTCGCCAGTTTAAAGACTGTCTTTGCATCCATGACTGTAGGATCAAGGATATTAACCTTGTGGAGTTTCGCAGTAACGTCCATCTCATTGAAGAGATCAAGGTCGTTATTGCTCGCACTCCCGTCCGTACCAAGTCCGACTTTTATTCCTGCCTCTAAAAATTTAATAACCGGAGCAATGCCGGAAGCCAGCTTCATTTCACTCTCTGTGCAAACCGAAACTTTGGCACCGCTGTTTGCAATTATATTAATATCATCATCATCGACCCATATTGAATGAACAAGCAAAGTGTTATTATCCAGTATCCCAATACTATCGAGGTACTTGATTGGAGAAGAATTTTTCTCAGACAAAATCCGATCCCTCTCGTCTTTTGTTTCCGCTACGTGAATCTGAAAAAGCAGATTTTTTGACAATGCAGCATGTTTTGCTTTTTTCAAAGTTTCTTCAGAACAGGTATATGGTGAATGGCAAAATATTGAGGGGGTTATCATCAATGATTTATTATACCATTTATCAGTAAATCTGACCGCTTTATTAACATTATCTGACGGTTCCGGCACTCCCGGGGCAGGAAAGTCTATAACACCCTGCCCGAGTATCGCTCTCATGCCGGAATCAAAAACCGCCTTTGCCACTTCATCTTCGAAAAAATACCCGTCACAGCACGTGGTTGTGCCGGACAGTATCATCTCCGCACATGATAAAAAAGACCCGAGCCTGACAGTCTCGGCTTTAATATGCTTTGCCTCGGCAGGAAAAATATGTTCATTCAGCCAGGTCATTAAGGGCAGATCATCAGCAAGTCCCTTGAATATAGACATCGGAAGATGGGTATGTGTATTTACAAGGCCGGGCATTATAATCCCGCCTTTAGCATCTATTATTTCATTTGCCTCTGGAATCAGTGAGCCGGCGCTCCTGGGTTCAATCCGTTCCAGCCGCCCCTTTTTTATACATACAATGCCATCTTTAATAATATCAAAATCAGGATTTGCCGTAACTATTGTACCGTTGTGTATAACAATATCAAAATTCATGGTAACTACTCGGGTTGTTGGGTTCACGATTCACGGTTGGTTGCCTTGATCTCTTCATATTTCGCAACTACTCAGGTTGTCAGGTTCAGGGTTGGTCGGCTTTTAACCTTGAACCGTGAACCGTTACCTTTTACTCAGGTTTCGGGCCTCTTATTTCATCTGCAATAATCTTAATCTCCTCAATTATATCTTCGAGTTTCAAAGTTAAAAGCCTGCCCTCTTCCATGACTATTTTCCCGTTTATAATAGAGGTTGTGACATCGCTCCCTTTTACTGCATAAACAATATGAGAAATCGGGTTATACATCGGCGTGAGATGGGGCTTATGGGTATCAATAATTATAATATCCGCCCTTTTCCCTGGCTCAAGAGAGCCGGTTATATCATCAAGCCCAAGTGACCTTGCCCCGTCAATAGTACACATTTTAAGCACAGTATATGCATCCATAACAGTCGGGTCAAAAGTGTTTACCTTGTGCAGCTTGGCAGCCGTATCCATCTCCAGGAAGATATCCAGATCATTATTGCTTGCGCATCCATCTGTTCCCAGCCCGACACAAACTCCCGCTTTTAAAAGCCCTGGTATCGGAGCAATGCCTGATGCAAGTTTCATATTGCTTTCAGGGTTATGGGAAACTTTAACATCAAAACGCTGCAAAAGAGAAATATCTTCATCTGTCAGCGCAACACAATGGCAGGCAAGAAGATTCGGCGACAACACATCAAGATCTGCAAGGAATCCGACGGGTGTAAGGCCATGCTTTTCTTTGCTTGTTTGGACTTCGCTTTCGGTTTCCGAGACATGAATAACAAGTGGAATATTATTCTTTTTCGCAAGAAAAGAAGCTCTTTTAAGAAGATCCGGCGAACAAAGATAAGGAGAGTGAGGTTCAACGGCAATAGTTATCAGAGAATCATTCTTCCATTTTTCTATAAGCATTTCCGTATATGCAAAACCCTGCTCTATTGGACCGTAATTGGGTGAAGGGAAGTCGTATAGTACTTCGCCCACCACCGCCCGCATCCCGGCATGTTTTGCCGCACAGGCTACAGCATCTTCAAAAAGATACATATCACAAAAACAGGTGGTCCCGGAACTTATCATCTCCGCACAGGCAAGAAGAGTTCCACAATAAACTTTTTCATAATCAAGCTTTGCCTCTGCAGGAAATATATAATCATTCAGCCAGGTCATCAATGGAAGATCATCTGCAATGCCCCTGAAACATGTCATTGCTGCATGAGTATGAGCATTAACAAGCCCTGGCATAATTATACCTCCACGGGCATCTATAATGCGTGATGCATTCCATGATGAAAAATCATCAGCAGGCCCTAAAGCAACAATTTTTTCACCATTTATGGCAACGGCACCGTTTTTGAACTGTGTGCCCCTTGAATCCATAGTCAGCAATTTTCCGTTTAAAACCAGTATATCAGAATTCATAGCAATTTAACGCCCCTTCGGTGTGGCCATGAGTGCCTTGTATTTAAAGTGCCTAAAGTATATTAAAGTGAGCTAAAGTGCCTAAAGTTGTGGTACGCCTTCGGCGTGCTAATTGATAATCCAGAGTTGCAGGCGTTATTCCTCCTTTGCACATTGACGACTGAAGGAACATATATAAAATAGCAGAATTCCTTAACTTTAGGCACTTTAATATACTTTAGGCACTTTAGGCACTGTCTTTTCTAATTTAGGCACTTTTAAAACGTTATCCCGCCCACAACATCATTAATTATCGTTTCCAGTTTGGGAGCGGCTTTCTCCGCCACACTGATAATTTCTTCAATAGTTGCAGGAACAGGCTCGTCAGGATCATTAATGTTGGTAATCGTCGACAGGCATAGTACCCTCATTCCTCCATGCACGGCCGAAATGACTTCCTGAACTGTTGAGAAACCAACAGCTTCCGCACCTATTGTCTTTAAAAAACGTACTTCTGCCGGAGTTTCAAGAGATGGTCCTTTTAAGCCTGCATATACACCTTTCTGTATTCTTATACCTGCTTTGGCACCGGCATCTTCCGCAAGCAAAGCAAGCTTTTCATCATATGCTCTGCTCATGTCGGGAAATCTAATACCCCAACTGTCTTCATTGGGCCCGATAAGAGGATTTGAGCCGGTAAGATTAATATGGTCTTTGACAATCATTATGTCCCCGGCTTTAAAGTCAGGATTGAGTCCTCCGGCTGCATTGGAAAGAATTAAGATCTTAACGCCAAGCTCCTGCATGACTCTTACTGGAAAAGTAACATCTGCCGGAGAGTAGCCCTCATAAAGATGAAACCGGCCCTGCATGGCAATAACAGGTTTTCCATTCAAGCCGCCAAAAAGAAGCTTCCCAAGATGTGCCTGAACTGTCGAAACAGGAAAATTAGGGATATCTTTGTAATTGAACGATGCATCAATATTTAGTGAGCCCAAACTATTGCCAAGGCCTGTCCCTGTGAGAATGCCTGTATCAGGGGACTTGTTAATATGAGCTTTCAAGTATTCTGCCGTCTCAACTACCCTGAGCTTATAACTTTTCATACCAATTCTCCCAACCCGAATTTCCATTTGTTTTGAACCGCAGAATTTCGAATAATGTTCCCCGAACCCTGCCCTATATATAATCCAACGTTGTTTTTCAGTCAAGCATCCAAAATCATATAAATATGGTAACCGTTCACGGTTACTAAATATCTCAAGTTTCGCACCCACTAATTCCTATGAAGCTTCTCTGGCAGGGCAGGTATTAGATAGTTTTTTTAAAAAGCAAAATATGTTCACTCTGGCTTTGGCAACGGCA
>JAIVWD010000007.1:23411-27148 GCA_049190315.1 Deltaproteobacteria bacterium
TAGTGGTTTAGAATATCAATCATATTATTTTGCTCTTTTAAAAAAACTATCTAATACCTGCCCTTTAAAGCTTTTGTTGCATAGAGGTGTGCGAAACTTGAGTAAATATATTGCAACTACTCAGTTGGAAAACTGGCAGGAAGCTTCTGACTTCAGCCTATCCACCTGAGTATATATCTGCATGACGATATCGTTGACATTGTGCGACCATTATGAAATATTAGTAGCCGTTCACGGCTTGAAACTTGAAATTGGAAAGTAGAAATTGGGAAGAGATAAAACACGGACTAATATTTCATATGAAAATATCTGAAATTAGAGATACATTAAAGGCGACTGTGCTTGTTGGAGATGATCAGCTCGATAAAACAATAGTAGCGGCCGGAGGATCGGATCTGATGGATGATATTTTGTCCTCACTGGCGGAAGGCTCGGTTTTGCTTACCGGCATAACCACAGAGCAGGTTATACAGACTGCTAAAGTTGCCGGAATTGTTGCGATTGTTTTTGTAAGAGGAAAAAAACCAAAGGAAAACATTATAGAACTTGCAGGTTCCTATGACATGCCCATTTTACTCACAAGTTACTCTATGTTTGAAGCAAGCGGGCGTCTTTATATGAACGGATTAAGGGGCCTTGACGGATTCTGGTAATTATGAAGACAAGATGTGAGTGGGCAGGGAGTGATCCCCTTTATATAAAGTACCATGATAATGAATGGGGAATTCCTCTGCATGATGATAGAAAGTTGTTTGAGTTACTTATACTGGAAGGAGCGCAGGCAGGTTTAAGCTGGCTGACTATTTTAAAAAAACGCCACAACTACAGAAAAGCTTTTAATAATTTTGACCCGGAAATTGTTGCAAAATTCGACTCAGCTATAATAGAAAAGCTTTTATCGAACAAAGGAATTGTCCGAAATAGACTTAAGATAGAAGCCGCCATTCAAAACGCCGGAGCATTCCTTAACATTCAAAGGAAATTCGGAAGTTTTGATGCATATATCCGGCAGTTCACTGGAGGCAAACTAATAAAGAACGCTTGGAAAAATCAAAACGAAATTCCTTCAAAAACAAAGGAATCAATGGCTATGAGCGTTGATTTAAAAAAAAGGGGGTTTAAATTCGCAGGCCCGGTAATATGTTATGCTTTTATGCAGGCAACAGGAATGGTAAATGATCATACTGTAGATTGTTTTCGATATCAGGAGATATATGAATATAGAAGATGATGAAATTGAAATTGAAAAAGAAAATTCTTGCCGTTTATTCGCTCATAAACCGAAACATGTTGGATTTATTTCAACCCGCCTTGCCGGGACAGACGGCGTTTCCCTTGAAGCATCAAAATGGGCTCACTTTTTTGAAAAAGAAGGATTTACATGTTTTTATTTTGCCGGTGAGTGTGATCGTGCACCAGAGCGTTCATACATAGTTCCTGAAGCTCACTTTAAGCATCCCGACATACGGGAAATCCATCGAAACTGCTTTGGATTGAAAAAACGAAGCGACAATATATCACGGAAAATCCATGAACTCAGACTGAGATTAAAGAAACATCTTTATAACTTCATCCGGCAGTTCAAAATTGATCTTCTGGTAGCTGAAAATTGCCTGACAATACCGCTTAATATACCTCTCGGCATAGCCGTTACAGAACTTATATCTGAAACAGGCATTTCAACAATTGCCCATCATCACGATTTCTTCTGGGAACGACAGGCTTTTATGAGGAACGCCGTATGGGAATACCTTAATATGGCCTTTCCTCCTCATCTGCCGCAAATTCAGCACGTGGTAATCAACTCTTCTGCTAATAACCAGTTAAGTCTTAGAACTGGTATTTCTCCAACCATCATCCCTAATGTCATGGACTTTGATAATCCGCCTGAACCAGTTGATGATTATGCATCTGACGTGAGAAAGGCTCTTGGAGTCGAGGACGACCAGTTATTTATTCTCCAGCCTACCAGAGTTGTTAAGCGCAAAAAAATTGAACTTGCAATAGAGATTATCAACAGATTGGGGAAGAAGGCCAAACTTGTTATTTCACATGCTTCAGGTGATGAAGGTTATGAGTACGAATGCAGAGTAAAAGAATATGCTGATATGCTGGGCGTTGATACAATTTTTGTTTCAGATATCATTAATGAAAAAAGAGGATTCACTGAATCAGGGAAGAAAATTTATACCCTGAATGACATTTACCCTTATGCAGATATTGTCACCTATCCTTCAGACTTTGAGGGCTTTGGCAATGCTTTTCTTGAAGCAATATATTTCCGAAAACCAATAGTTGTAAATACTTATTCGATTTACACAATGGATATTCAACCAAAGGGATTTTCTGTAATTGAAATTAATGGATATATAACAGATAAGGCAATAAGGCAGGTTGAAAAAGTTCTTGAGGACGAAAAGTTTCGGAAAAAAATGGTTGATCACAACTATGAAATAGCCAAAACCTGCTTTTCATACTCGATTCTTCACAAGAAGCTTAAAAACCTTCTTATGCAATGCACAGCATGCGATTTTTAAAATGCACAAAATGATAAGTTTAATTTTTTGAGATAACACTTTTTTTCAAGGAAGAATTGGTCATGGAAGAAAAAGTATTGATTTTTGGAAAGGATACCTGACCTTTTACCACAGCGGCTCGTGAAGCCTATATAAAAAACGGTAACGATGTGGAATATATTGATGTACTGTCTGATGCCGGCAAGCTTGATAGTATGTTGAAATATTCCGATGGGAGACGCAATGTCCCTATTATTGTGGACAGAGGTGAAGTTACTATTGGATTTAAAGGTAAAGCGTGAGGGGTCTAAGTATCGGCTGGATGCTGATAAGGATAAACTATAACTGATCAGGTTCAAAGTTCCACGGTTCACGGTTCACGGTTCACGGTTAGAGGGCGATGAAGATTGAACGGTTACGATAAATCTTTATACGGAAGTTAAATGGAAAAACAATTTATAATTGACGATTTTAAAATAGGCGAAGCATGGCGTCTGTTTAAAATTATGGGAGAATTCGTTGAAGGCATTGAGAGGCTTCACGATATTGGCCCTGCGGTAACTATTTTCGGTTCAGCCAGGATTAAAGAAGATGATCCAATCTATAAGAAAACTGAAGAAATAGCGGCTCTTTTTGTCAAAAGCAATTTTGCTGTAATAACCGGCGGAGGGGGAGGCGTTATGGAAGCTGGAAACAGAGGGGCTCTAAAAGCAGGAGGCACCTCTGTTGGAATGAACATTATCCTTCCGTTTGAGCAAAAACCAAATGACTATTCAAATATCAAGCTTGAGTTCAAATATTTCTTCATCCGCAAGGTTATGTTTGTGAAATATGCCAATGCATATATTATTATGCCAGGCGGTTTCGGCACCATGGACGAACTCTTTGAGGCTGTTACACTTATTCAAACACACCGCATTAAACCCTTCCCTGTTATACTGGTGGGAACTGATTACTGGTCAGGACTGTTAGAATGGATCAAGGCTACCTTGCTTGAACATCATAAGATATCTGATAATGATCTTGATATCATGCAAATCATGGATGATCCCGAAGAAATCGTCAGGGCAGTACAGAAAGTGGTAATTATTTGAAATCTTACGTTTCGATAGTTTTTTCTTGTGCTCATTGAATTAAACACACACTATATGTTGCGATCAAGTTATAAGTGCCTAAAGTGAGCTAAAGTATATTAAAGTGCCTAAAGTTGTGGTACGCCTT
>JAIVWD010000007.1:27158-31357 GCA_049190315.1 Deltaproteobacteria bacterium
TTTAACTCCCTTTAGACACTTCATATTTTATTAGCTTAGATTGTTTTTTTGCCAGGCTTAAAATTAGCTGCGCTGAAGGCGCATTCCTTAACTTTAGGCATTTTAGGCACTTTAATATACTTTAGGCACTTAAAATCTTTGGCACTTTGGCTCACAGAATTGATAAATTAAATTATACCTCTAAAAAATAGCGAAAGCTAAGTGAAATGTTCATCAGTTGCATTAAATATTTCTTTATAACAATATTCTGCACAACACTTTTTATATTTACAAGTGTATTATGCGGCCATGCTGACATATACACATATATTGACAGCGATGGAGTACTTCATTTTACCAATGTGCCGACATCATCAGATTATAAATTCTATCTAAGTGAAAACCCTTCAAGGGTCTCAAACAAATATTCAACAAGCAAGTATGACCATTTCATATCTGAAGCATCAATAAGATACGGCGTTTCTTTCCCCCTGCTGAAAGCTCTCATAAAAGTTGAGTCGAATTTTAATCCTAAAGCTGTTTCAAAAGCCGGAGCAATGGGACTTATGCAGATCATGCCCGAAAATTTTGAGGCTCTCAAAATCACCAATCCATTTAATCCACGGGAGAATATTCTGGGAGGCACACTTTATTTAAAACAATTAATGACCCGTTTTGAAGGTAAGCTGCCTCTTGCACTGGCTGCTTATAATGCAGGCCCAACTAAAGTTGAACGTTACAAGAAAATCCCTCCCATAAAAGAAACAGAGAATTATGTGAAGAAAATCATGGAAGCATACTATCTCAATAAAAACCACTAAAAGCCCGTCCTGGCGCTGTTTACTCAATCAGGAAAGACCCCATACGTTTTCCAGTTAATTACAATTACCACGTCAACTTATAAACTGATGTCCCGCAAGTCGCCCCTTAACTTGGATCGGAGCCAAATATTTCTTCAAGTAAACGTACACAAAGATCAGGATTGATCCAGATATCTTTTCTTTCACTGATTTGCTGAAAATAGAAACGCAGTTGATCTTCGCTGATCAATTTCCTTGCATAAGCTTCAATCAAAATACCCAATGACCCCCATACCTGTAAATTCTTTTGCCTGGCATAATCCCGACCACGCTCTTCATCCATGAGAAGCAAAGCATTTTTTGATAATGCCAGGGCAATCGATTCTTTTTCGCCTCGATCAAGATTTGCTGCCTGCAAATCCATAGGCATTTCGATTTCTTTTAGCGGTTTCCAATTGTTTTTCAAAAGAAATGAATTCAGTATTTGAGCGTCCGCAAAACCATGCCTGATTCCGATACTGACAGTCTCTCTGTAAACTGAAAGCGGGAACTCAACTCGACCATAGAGTTCTTTTAACAAGTGGAGTGCATTCAGCTTTGAAAAAACCATAAGAGGACCGGCGTTTGAAACAACATTTAATGCCATTTAGAAAGTTCCTCTTTGATCGTTTGATCGGAATATTCTGGATCGATATTATGCTGTCGCGCTTCCCGGATCAGATCTTGTTTGTTAAGCCCCATTTGTTCTGCAACATAACCCAGAGAACCCACACCATCCCGATACAACTGAATCGCACGCTCTACCTTATACTGGTAAATGCCCAGACGAATGATTTGTTTGAGAGTTAGCTCTTCTTCAGGCAGCCCCTTTATCCATGTGCGTGGTATTTTGACAGTGACATCTTGTTCCATAATGCTGTTCCCTTTTTTATTTATAATATTCTGATATCATTTTCTATCTCGTTAATTTCCTGCTCAATATTCTTAACTTCAATTAAATCTTCCCATGCAGGATGTTCCGGCGCACTGCCTTCTGCGATCTTCTGATTTAATTCTTCTGCATTTGAAGCCTGGTATCTGGCCAGAATTTCAAAACGTTCTATCTTAAGCAATCGTTGTTTTTCCCTAAGATTCATGATTGCGCCCGAACGAATAAACTCTTCAGCAGATACAGCATATTTTGGGGATATTTTTTTACCTGAGAAAGAGTGCTCATAAAACCTCCTTTTCTGAGTAAACGAAACCAGAAATCCTCTGTATTTTTTAAAAAAAATCAATCCATTCAGCGCAAATTCCATATCTTATATAATCCGCTGGGCCACTGGATCAGCGCTTTTTTCGCAAGTTCTAGATCACTCAGTTCTCGATCCTGATGGGCTATGTATTCATTCCTGAAACTGTAGATGGCATCTATCACAGAAAACAAATCAGTCTGAGACACATCGGCAAAGCGGTTGCGCACAACCTCAAAAACACCTCCGACCTTTCTTCGTGTAGTACCCGTATAATTCAGGCACCAACGCAAAAGTCCTATCGGCATCAACCCGTTTTGGTCCACTAAAGTTCTTTCTAAGTTCGTGGCCTGCCGCACATGGAAATTCGCCTCTCCCGTGGGCAGATCTATCAGATTAGGACGAAAAAACTCATGCTGCTTAACACGTTCTGCCGGAACATCATCCTTCAGCTCCCGCAGGAGCATACCCCTGGCAGCTTCATCCATAGGACCAAGCAGCGGCGTAAAAACGGGCGCAAAAGACACGTCTTCCTTCTTTTGTAAAAAATGAAATAAAGTTACAGCCTGGGCTATTGCTTTTTGATATCTGGAAGGAAGTTGTTTAAATTTTACATCGGAAAGAAATGCAGATATACCGGTATCCTCCTTTGGTTCCGGTTCTCCAAATGGAAGGCTCAACTGGGGGTCTATAACCTCGGTAATCAGCCTTTTTAATGATGGTTTACACATCCTTAAAAGGGTTTTCAGTTTATTATCGCTCAGTTCTTCAAAAATTTCTTGTGTAACATACAGGTAAATCCACTTTTCTTTTTCCTTTGATGCTGCTTCACACCATGCAACAGCAGCCCTTGCCTTAAACGGAACGTCACGATCTTCGCGACCTTTGGTCTCGATCAGAATATGCTCTTTTGCGCTTATCCGAACAATAAAATCCGGCGTATAAAAAGAGAGCCTCCCTTTTTCCGAAAGATAATCAATGCGAAGCGCCTGGGGACCGGCATTTTTACAAAACGTTTTAACATCCGGTGCATGGTCGAGGAACCTGCACATAAGTACTTCTAATGCACGATTACACGGAACAAGATTGAAAATGGTATGCGCAGCAGGAATTGCCGGGTTATGTTCCGAATGCGTTGCCTGAAAAGGTTTCCATTTAGAAACAGAGAATCCCTTGCCACGCGGTTTTCTATTTTCTTTAATAGTTGTGCGGGAAAGAATAAGCGGTACAAATACAGCCCGGATATGTTCCCTTACATCGCTATCAGCAAGACGGCTTACCAGCCTCTGATCAAAAAGTGTTGCCTTTTCTTCAAACAGAATTTCTGTGATAAAAGTTTCTAAAAGAGGAGCCAGAATTTTGTGAGAACCGCGAAGTCCGGCAATCCGTTCAAGTTCTTCTCGATAATATGAAACAGCGCCAATTCCGCTTTCAAGAAGAGGAAGGCTTATTTTCATCTTCTCAACCACTTCATTAGTCAAAAGATGACGCCCTTCATACTTTATCTCGTCTTTTCCCTTGCTGCCGAGGGGTAAGGGATCATGTTTGGAAAAAGCCTTTCGAACATCTTCGACAGTCAGATTTTCCAGAACCGGAGTTCTCGTGAAACCAGGAGAAACGTCAGGTAGAACAATATCAAGTCTGTATAAATCCTTGTTCTCCCTGTCGGGGAATATTGTAACCGTGCTCTTTGGAACCTTGTCAACATCAACCACCTCAATTGGAACGCCTTCCTGGCTGAGTTCATGCTGATAAAGGCTTACAAATGCGTTATGTTCAACAACAGTAACAAGTTCAGCAGCGCCGCCTGGAGGGGTCATACGCCTTAAGCCGCGTCCCAGGGTCTGTTCCGGCAGGATATTAGCCTTTGCAGTATAGGGGCGAAGCGGAACAATGGTTGTAACATTGCGGACATCCCAGCCTTCCCTGAGCATAAGGACGGAAACAATACATTGGTATGGGCTTTTGCCTGAATCAAGATCGCGGGACAGTTCACGCAGAGCTGCCAGATCATCTTCTTTGATTTCTTTTTCACTTTCAACAAAAACCGGATAGCCTCTTTTTTTGCCGCCGATCCACTTTATTTTACCTTTCAGATTTGTATGCAGATTGACAGTCTTTCCATTTTGTTGATCAAATAAAGGATCTGTGTTTAAGCGGGTTGCACTCTGATCCGCAGCCTCAGTGT
>JAIVWD010000008.1:0-17500 GCA_049190315.1 Deltaproteobacteria bacterium
TTTTATCCGGAGTTTTCCTGACAAATTTGACACAAGAATCGGAGAACTTGGAAGTCGTCTTTCCGGCGGAGAAAAGCAGCGTATATGCATAGCACGCGCACTTTTAAAGGATGCTCCGATATTAATACTTGATGAAGCGACTTCTTCTCTGGATACCGAATCTGAAATGCTTGTCCAGAAAGCGCTTGAAAATCTTATGAGGGGAAGAACTACCTTTGTTATTGCCCACAGGCTTTCAACTATTGGTTATGCAAACAGAATAATTGTTATAATTAACGGTCGGGTTGTGGAAGAGGGAAAACATGAAGAGCTGCTTGCTCTTAAAGGAGAATATTGCAAACTCTATCAGTCCCAGTTCATCAACAATCATGAGAATTAATTCAAACCGCTAACTGCAAACCGATAACCGACAACTGTTACAAATAGATGTCTGAAAAAAATAAAATGCAGCACCGGTCGAAAATGTCAAAATCCAATAGTCTTTTAGGATCAATAAAAACTTTCATTGTTAATGTACCCAAAAACTATATTGTCAAAGCGGGAAATATATTAGGAAGTATTGCATACCTGCTTGATGCACGTCACAGGCGAATTGTAAAGCGCAATTTAAAATTTGCCTATCCTGAGTGGCCATTGGATAAGATAAATAAGATCTCCAGGAAAACGTTTCAAAACATGGGAATTACGGTTTTGGAAATTGGTCAAATGACTTGTTTTTCAAAAAAAGATATTCTGCAAAAAGTAAGAATAAAAGGAAAAGAAAATCTGTTAAATACCATAAAAAGCCCTAAAGGCGTTATTATGATCTCAGCCCACATAGGAAACTGGGAGATCTGTAGTCTTTTTTTGTCGTGTTATATGCAAAAGTCAGTGGTAGTGGTAGCGCAAAATCAGCCTAATATTATTGAACGGATAATTCATAAGCTCAGAACAAGTACGGGGAATGTCATTATCAGCAAAAAAGGAGCTATGATCAAACTGGTTCGGACATTACGCAAAGGTAAAATGATAGGCTTGTTAATCGACCAGGGTACTTCTCGTGGAGAAGGGGTTGATGTTACTTTTTTCGGCCACAAGACCAATGCCACATATGCAGCCTCTTTGCTGGCCGCAAGATATAATTGCCCGGTTCTGCCGGTTTACTGTATAAGAGAATCCGATGCAAAGCTGACAGTTGTTGTGGAACCTTCATTAAGATTACATAAAACTGATGACGTGCATAGCGACTTGCGTACAAATACACAGATCATGACAGACTCTGTTGAAAAAATAATAAGACTTTATCCAGAGCAATGGTTATGGTTTCATAAACGATGGAAAAGGCACCACCCGGAACTTTATCCTGAAGATCTGGCCAGACGGCAGCGCCAAAGAGATAGAAAAAAAGCTCGCGGCCAAAAAACACCCAACTCAAGAAGAAAATAAATGAAAGATCATATAAACCGCTGTATTTACCTGATTGATCACTTTAATTATATTCGGCCGATTGCGGCGATAATAAGCCTGATAACTCTGTTTATCGCTGTTAACACCCAGAATCCAATTAATAATGACGGGATTCTATATTTGCAAACTGCCGAGGCTTTTGCAAACAGTGGGTGGCAAGAGGCGATTAAACATTATAGCTGGCCATTTTATTCAATATTTATCGCATGGCTGTCCAAGCTAACACATTTATCTTTCGAAAACTCAACCTATGTATTGAATGCAGTACTTCTTGTTATAATTGTAATTAGCTTCATCGCTCTTATCGAGGAATTAGGCGGTTCACGTTTCGTGCAATTTATAGGTGCACTTATTATTCTTAGCCATCCGCAATTACATCACTATCAGCACTATATTGTTAGGGGGTTTGGTTATTGGGCATTCTCTTTATTAGCTCTCTTACATTTTGTTCGTTTTTATAAACACCTAAAATGGCGACATGCCTTAGGATGGGGAATATTTATAAGCATTGCAATATTGTTTAGGCCTGAAGGCTTGGTGATATGCTGCTTCGGCCCTCTGATTCTCCTATTCCGAAAGGAAACAACGCTCTGGAATAAATTAGGAAATACTCTTAAAGCATATAGTTTCAATATCATTGCGATATCCATAATAATCGTATGGTGGCTCAATATACCGAATAGAGATATTGCCCAGCTTGGGAGGCTAAGCGAATTTTGGCATCAACTGCAAAACGGCCTGATATTGTTAAGTACCAATATCAATGAAAAAGCGGTAATTATCAGCCAAACAGTTCTTAACGACTATTCAAAGAAGTGGGGTTTAACCATGGTCATATCCGGGCTGACCGGGATATATTTATACAAACTGGTGGCGACCCTCTGGCCTGTACATACATTGCTTTTCGGCCATGCTTTTTGGAAAAGACTTATGCCTGCGGATAAAGGCATAAAAAAAGTGATAATATATTTTTCGATATTGAATCTGGTGATACCAGCCATATTCCTGGGGCAACAATTCTTTATATCATACCGCTTTTTAATGCCTGCAAGCCTGCTTTTGCTGCTCTGGGCACCATTCAGCCTGCATTATATTATGCAAAAATGGCTGGATAAAAGAACAATTCTTAAAAATAATTTTGCATTCCCCATACTATCGCTTGCCTTTCTAATCATGTTTATCTATGCCTTTGTACCTCCCAATCAATCCAAGGCATATATTACCACTGCCGGCACATGGCTTAAACACAACATGCCGCAGCAGTCAAAACTCTATACAAATAACTTTAGACTTTCCTATTACTCTGGAAAAAAATTTATGAAATGGGATATTTCTGATAACCTCATAATACCTGAGTGGTCATCTGATGATTTTGTTGCTTTAAAAACAAAACAAAAGCATTATGAAAAAATAAAAAACACATTATTAACGCTAAAACTCAAACCCGGCAAAATATTTGCGAATAAAGAAGGGGACATGATTGCTGTTTTCGAGTTCATAAAAAAGAATAATCATGAGGAATCAAGTTCCGTAAAAAACTGATACTTCATAATATGCCAATATGTCTAATCCAATAGTAACAGCCTTAATACCGAACTATAAAACCCTTAAAGTCACCAAGCTATGCCTGCGCCTTTTGCGCAAGTATACTGATCCGAAAAAAATCAGCATAATCGTTATTGATAATGATTCTCAAGACGAATCTTTGGAATATCTGAAAAGCCTTAAATACATAACGCTCATTGAAAGAAAGAAAAAACAGGACGACACTCCATCTTTATCTCACGCAAGAGCTCTTGACCTTGCACTGGAAAAGGTTACCACGCCCTATGTTCTTTCCATGCATACAGATACCTTTGTTAAACACCCGGACTGGCTTGATGTCTTATTGGCAGAAATAGAAAAAGAATCAATTGTTGCCGGAGTCGGTTCATGGAAACTTGAGAATAAACCTTTTATTAAAAGACTGGCCAAGGCCATTGAGTACCAATGGGAAAGCTTTTACTACCGCCTGATCGGCAAAACAGATCACGCTCTGGAAGGAAAAGGAAAAAACTACTTATACCTGCGAAGCCATTTGGCCCTTTACCGGATAGATCTAATAAGAAAACACAATCTTTCGTTTTCTGATGGCAAAGAAACCGCCGGCAAGATAATGCATAAAAAGCTTGAAAATAATGGCTATAAAATGGTTTTTCTTGAATCAGCATTCCTCTGTAAATACGTCATCCATCTAAATCACGCCACCATGGTACTTCATCCGAAATTAGGTGCCAGAAAAAGTACTATCAGAAAAGGTCTGAAACGCATCAATAAAGCTCTAAAGGATTTAAACGCTGAACAAATACTTATGGATAATTCTCTTGATAATTAGTAACTACTCAGGTGGATAGGCTGAAGGCTGAAGACTGTTAGGAAAAAACGCATTAAAAGCCATGTTTGATGCAAGAATCAGATATTTCCGCCAAAGTACGGCAATCGTGCTCTTCTGACCCCTTCAGCCTTCAGTCTAAACAGCTTCAGCCTGACTACGTGAGTAGTTACTAAAAGAGGAACTTTGAGCAAATATTTACAGAGCACAGATAGTGACTGGTATAAAAGACGTTTGACCGGGGTTGTCTTTTTAGTCTTAACGGCTTTTTTAGTACTTATTGCCCGCGTCTTTTATCTCCAGGTGATTGAAGGGAGTGAGCTTAGACGACTTTCAGAAAACAACTGTATACGATTGCAAAATATAGACCCTTCAAGAGGATTAATTTTTGATCGCAATGGAAAGTTGTTGGTTGATAACAGGCCATCATTTGATTTGAATATAATTTTGAAAGATGCCAAACCTGTTGAACATACAATTGAAATGCTCTCTCAATATATAGATGTTCCGGCAACAGAGCTTATGTCAAAAATCAGCCGTAACAAGGGAATATCATCCTATACTCCTATCTTATTAAAACAGGATATAGGGCGAGATGCTTTGGCTGCCATAGAGGTTCACAAATATAATCTTCCTGGTATTGTTGTCAGCGTTAAACCAAGAAGACACTATATTTATAAGCAAAGTGCGGCTCATCTAATAGGTTATTTAGGTGAGATTAGTTCCGGTGAGCTTAAATCGGGAAAATATTCTGCTTATAGAGCAGGTGATTATATTGGAAAGTTTGGTGTGGAAAAAACTTATGAGACTCTTTTGAGAGGTAAGCGTGGAGGACGGCAGGTTGAGGTGAATGCGGCAGGGCAGGTTGTTAGAGTTTTGAAAACCGTTGAATCTTTTCCGGGCCATAATATTTATCTTTCAATTGATTACTTAGTCCAGAAAAAGGCTGAAGAACTTTTGGAAGGTTTGGCCGGCGCAATAATAGCTATGGAGCCGGCTACAGGACAGATACTGGCTATGGCCAGCAGTCCTGCATTTGATCAGAATGCATTTGTTGACGGTATGTCACATGAACAATGGGATTCTCTTGTTTCTAATCCATTCAGGCCAATGGAAAACAAGGCAGTCAATGCTGAGTATCCCCCAGCTTCCGTATATAAAATAGTTACGGCAATAGCATGTCTTGAGGAAGGAATAATTGATGCAAATACATCGTTTTATTGCCCAGGACATTACAAGTGCGGGAATCGGGTTTTTAGATGCTGGAAAAAAAGAGGACACGATAAAGTTGATGTTGTGAAGGCATTAGCTGAATCCTGTGACGTTTTTTTTTATAATGTCGGCCAAAAACTGGGTGTTGATAGACTGGCATGGTATGCCAGAGCTTGTGGCCTGGGATCAGCAACAGGTATTGACCTTGATCATGAAGCAAAGGGTTTGATACCAACCGCTGCCTGGAAAAAGGCTCGTACAGGCATTAGATGGCAGTTAGGTGAAACCCTTTCCGTTGCTATAGGGCAGAGCTATAATCTTGCAACCCCTTTGCAGATGATGACTTTGATTTCTGAAATAGCGAATGGAGGAATAAGGTATAAGCCATTGATTTTTAAAAAAATAGAGACAGCAGAAGGTGAACTCGTTAATGAAAACAAAAGTAAGGTTACAGGGAAATTGCCTGCCAGTCAACGGACGTTGGAGATTGTGAGGAAAGGGCTTTGGGAGACAGTTAACAAAAGAAAAGGAACCGCATGGATTGCACATGTTGTTGATGTTGACATCAGCGGTAAAACCGGGACAGCTCAGCTTGTAAGCAGGACCGGCAGTAATGATAATGCTTCTATCGATAAAGCAAATAAACCGGATCACTTAAAACCACATGCATGGTTTGCAGCCTATGCTCCATCAAAGGACCCCCAAATAGCTGTAGTTGTTATTGTTGAACATGGCGAACATGGTTCTGATGCTGCCGCTCCACTTGCGAGGGAGCTTATAACAACCTATTTGTTAAAAGATAAAAAAGGCTGAAGGCTAAAGGTGGAAGGCTGAAGGTGGAATGGAGCTTCAGCCTAATCAACCTGAGCAGTTACGATAAAACAAGTAATTTGGGAAATTAATATGTTTGACCGCCGTCTTGTACAAAACTTCGACTGGGGCTTATTGAGTTTAGTTCTTATCCTGGGCTTTTTTGGGCTTGTTACTTTATATAGTTCAGTAACGGCTGGAGCACAGGTGCCTCAGATGGAATATTATAAGCAGATCGTATGGTATTTTGTTGGATTAATTTTTTTAGTTATTTCTTTTTTGTTCAATTACAAAACTTTTGATCGATGGGGACACATAGTTTATATTTTATGCATTTCTCTTCTTGTTGGTGTGTTAATATTCGGTGAAGGCTCTAAAGGTGCTATGCGCTGGCTGAAGTTTGGATTTTTTTCAATTCAACCATCTGAGCTGGTAAAGATCGCTGTAATAATAATCTTGGCCAGATATTATTCAAAACATGCAAATACAACAGGCTTAACTTTACGCGAACTTATCAATCCTTTTTTACTGATAATAATTCCTTTTGTTCTAATAGTAAAACAACCGGATTTGGGAACAGCCATAATGATTGTTTTAATTGCCGGCTCTATGACGGTTTTTGTAAAAATTGAGAGGCGTTCCTTTTTATACTTAATCGTTGCGGGTGTAATAAGCATCCCTTTAGTCTGGTTTTTTTTGAGAGAATATCAGAAAGCGAGGATATTGACATTTTTGGATCCGGACAGGGATCCTCTTGGGACCGGTTATCATATTATACAATCGAAAATTGCTATAGGCTCAGGCATGATATCCGGCAAGGGGTTTTTGAAAGGAACGCAAAATGCACTTTCATTCCTTCCTGAACAGCACACGGATTTTATATTTTCAGTTTTGGCAGAAGAGTGGGGGTTAATAGGTTCCGTAATTATGCTTATTGTTTTTCTGATACTTATCATAAAGGGATTGAATGTTGCTTATAGATGTCGAGAACCATTCGGCACCATACTTTCAGTCGGTATCACAGCAATGATATTCTGGCAGGTAATTATTAATATCGGCATGGTAATGGGACTGATGCCGGTCGTAGGAGTTACATTGCCGTTTATTAGCTATGGGGGTTCATCACTTATTACCGTTATGATATGTATAGGCCTTTTAATTAATGTAAGCATGAGAAGGTTTATGGTTGAATAAGAGGTAAAAAGACAGCAAAGATTAAAAAAACCTTTGACAATTTATTATAGTTAATATATAGATCTGCGGAGTTAAACTTTTGAAAGAATATTTTTAGAAGATATGTTTTTAATAAATAAATTATTCAGAAATCGGTAGCGGAGGAAGTTCAATGATAAGCTTAGATGGTTCGTTAATTATACAAATCATAAATTTCCTGTTTTTGATATGGGCACTTAATGTTGTTTTATACAAACCAATCAGAAAAATACTAATTCAGAGAAAAGAAAAAATTACCGGCCTTGAGCAGAGTATTGATGCCTCTAACATCGATATTAAGGGAAAAGATGATGCTTTTATTTCAGGCTTAAAAGAGGCAAGGGCTAAGGGCATGGGAGAAAAAGACGCTTTAATACAGGTAGCAACTGATGAAGAAAAAACGATAATCGAAAAAATAAATCAAAAGGCTCAGGCGGATCTTGCCGAGGTGCGCGAGAAAGTCGCAAAGGAAGCGGAAGGTGTCAGAGTAACGCTGCAAAAAGAGCTTGATGATATTGCAATCGCTATTAGTCATAAAATTTTGGGGAGGGCTTTTTAATGAGGGTTCCTGGAATTAGCAGCAGCATGAAGCGTAATTCAATTATTTTATTTATGGTTACTGCGCTTCTGTTTTTCTTTGTTGGAGCAGCTTTGGGTTCATCTGGAGGAGAGCACGGGCCGAAAGGATGGGTGGCTACAGATACATATCGGGTTATGAATTTTTCTGTTTTATTTCTTGGCTTGTTTTTCCTTTTACGTAAGCCGGTAGCTCAATTTTTTGGCGCTCGTATTAAGGGAATAGAAGATCAGTTAAGCGAGCTTGAAACCAAGAAAAAGGATGCCAGGCAAAAGCTTGAGGAATACACGGCAAAACTGGCTCAGTTAGATCAAGAAGGTAAGAAAATTGTCGATGATTACATACGACAGGGGAATGAGGCCAAGGAAAGAATACTAAAAGAAGCAGAATCCGTAGCTGATAAATTAAAAGAACAGGCTCTCCGAAATATTGATTATGAAATCAATCAGGCGAAATTAAGGCTTCAGGAGGAAGTGCTTGGGAAAGCCATTGTGAAGGCTGAAGAGATCATAAAAAATGAAATTACAATCGAAGATCATGATCGATTGGTAGATGAATACTTAAAGAAGGTGGTGGCATAGTGAAAAATTTAGCTGTAGCACGATGTTATGCCAAGGCACTTCTGCTTATTGGCAAAGACGATGGTCAGGCTGAATCATACCGGGAAGAGCTTGACAATATCGCAGGTTTGGTGACAGGGGTAAAGGAGCTTGACCAAGCAATTATAAACCCACTTTACGATGCAGCAGGTCGCAGAAAGGTATTGCATGCAATAATTGATAAGTTATCTCTTTCTGATACGATGAAAGCTTTCCTGCTTTTGGTATTTGATAAAGGGCGAATTGGGTTTTTAACTAATATTAATGAGTTTTATAAAAAACTCGCGGACGAATTGAAAGGCATTGCTAGGGCAAGCTTGGTTTCGGCCACTGAACTTTCATCTGAAACAATAGATAAAATTCGTTCAACCATGTCAAAAATGACCGGTAAGGACGTTATCCTGGAGGTTGAACAAGATCCAGCACTTATTGGTGGAGTAATATCCAGGATAGGAGATCTTGTATTAGATGGAAGTATCAGAACACAATTACTCAACATGAGAGAATCTATAAAAAGGGGTGAGAGTGTATAATGGAATTAAGAGCTGAAGAAATAAGTCAAATAATTAAAGAACAGATTACGGATTACGACAAGAAGGTGGAGTTAAGCGAAACCGGAGTTGTCTTGTCGGTTGGTGATGGAATTGCCAGAGTTTATGGCCTTGAGAAGGCTATGGCCTTGGAGCTGGTTGAATTTTCCGGAGGCATATTGGGCCTTGTCCTGAACCTTGAAGAAGACAATGTGGGTATTGCTATTATGGGCGAAGATATTCACATTAAAGAAGGTGATATGGTCAAGAGGACAGGTCGTATTGCTGAGGTTCCGGTTGGTGAGGCAGTTCTTGGGCGTGTTGTTGATGCTGTTGGCTCGCCAATTGACGGAAAAGGACCCATTGATGCTAAAGAGTTCAGAAGAGTTGAAATGGTTGCACCGGGCGTTATTGCAAGAAAGAGTGTGCATGAGCCAATGTACACAGGTCTTAAAGCAATTGATGCAATGACACCAGTGGGCAAGGGGCAACGTGAGCTGATCATTGGTGACCGCCAGATTGGGAAAACAGCCATAGGAGTTGATGCAATTATAAATCAGAAAGGCAAGGATGTTTACTGTATTTATGTTGCTACCGGCCAGAAAAAATCTACGGTTGCTCAGGTCGTTGACATTTTAGAGAAACACGGCGCTATGGAATATACAACAGTAGTATCCGCCTGTGCGAGTGACCCGGCAACACTGCAGTTTGTCTCTCCATATTCGGGATGTGCTATGGCTGAGTACTTCCGTGATAAAGGGCAGCATTCTTTGATCGTATATGATGACCTTTCAAAACAGGCTGTAGCTTACCGTCAGGTTTCACTTCTTTTAAGACGTCCTCCGGGCCGTGAAGCATTTCCCGGCGATATTTTCTACAATCACTCCCGACTTCTTGAAAGATCGGCAAAGCTGAATGATGAGCTTGGTGCCGGTTCTATGACAGCCCTTCCCATAATTGAGACTCAGGCCGGTGACGTTTCTGCATTCATTCCAACAAATGTTATTTCCATTACAGACGGTCAGATTTATCTTGAGCCCGCTCTGTTTTTCTCTGGTGTCAGGCCGGCTATTAATGTTGGTTTGTCAGTTTCAAGAGTTGGTGGATCAGCACAGGTTAAAGCAATGAAGCAGGTTGCCGGTACTCTGCGCCTTGATCTGGCTCAGTATCGTGAGCTTGAAGCATTTGCCGCCTTTGGAAGTGACCTGGATAAGGCAACTCAGGCACAGCTTACAAGAGGTGCGAGACTTGTTGAGATTTTGAAACAGCCTCAGTTTAAACCGCTGTCGCTGGAGAAACAGGTAATATTACTTTTTGCAGGCGCAAAGGGATTTCTTGATAAATATCCTGTTAATGTACTGGCAAAATATGAGGCAGGACTTTACGGTTTTATAGAGGACAGATATCCGCAGGTATTCAGTGAGCTGGATGAAAAACAAGAGATATCAGAGTCACTGGACAAACAAATGAAAGATGCCTTGACAGCTTACGACGCAGAGTTCAAGGACACAATTAAATAAAGCCGATTTTTTTCTGGTAAGTTACATTATTGAGATCGAAGCGATATTGTGATATTGTAATTAGGCTAAGAAGAATGCTTATAAGGATATAATATGGCAACGCTAAAAGATGTCTTAATTAAAATTGGTGCAGTAAAAAAGACAAAGCAGATTACAAAGGCTATGGGTATGGTAGCAACCTCCAAGTTGCGTGGTGCTCAGCAGAATTTGGATGGTTTTCGGCCATATGCAGGCAAGTTTGCTGAAGTCTTGGGGAGCCTTGCAGAAAAAGCAGGAGAAGGGGCGAGTCCTTTGCTGGTACCGCGTGAGGAAGTAAAAAAGATTAATGTTTTATTATGTACTTCTGACAGAGGTCTCTGCGGTGGTTTTAATGCAAATCTTATCACGGCTGCCAATAACTTTGTGAAGGAACGTTCAGAGCAGGAAGTTGATATTTCCTTTACTAATTTTGGGAAAAAAGGGCGGGACTGGTGCCGAAAAAATAAGATGCAGATTGATTCAGAGCATTTAGGCATTGTAGGCGCCAAATTTGGTTTCAATGTTGCATCGACCGCCGGTCAGAAACTGGTTGATGGATTTCTGGATGGAATATATGATGAGGTTTATGTTGTTTATTCTGAATTTGTAAGCATGGCAAGGCAGATTGCAACGGTTAAACAGATACTTCCTATCCCACCCATTGAAACTGCTGAAGAAGAGGAAGTTGATACTGGTAAACCATATCAGGCCGAACATATTTGTGAGCCATCACCTAAAGAACTGCTTGGTGATTTGCTGCCAAGGCAAGTTTATGTACAACTTTTTAGTGCATTACTTGAAACATCGACTAGTGAGCACGCTGCGCGTATGGCTGCCATGGATAACGCAACTAAAGCATGCGATGATATGGTAGATAGCTTAACTCTGGCATATAATAAAGCCCGGCAGTCAGCAATTACAGCGGAATTAATGGATATAGTCGGTGGTGCCGAGGCTCTTAAAGGATAAGAAATTAAAATACTGCATTTAGCGTATAGGAGGTCATAGATGGGTGAAAATATAGGTAAAATTACGCAGGTTTTGGGACCTGTTGTTGATGTGGAATTTGAGCAGGGTAAACTGCCTACAATCCTTACCGCACTTTTAATCACAAATCCCACAATTAATGATGAACCTGACAATCTGGTTATTGAGGTTGCTCAGCACTTGGGTGACAATGTAGTTCGTACTATTGCTATGGATGTAACGGACGGTTTGATGAGGGGTCAGGATGTAAAGGATACCGGCAAGCCAATAATGATGCCTGTGGGCGCAGCCGGCTTGGGACGTGTTTTAAACGTTGTGGGGAAACCTGTTGATGGTTTGGGCCCGGTAAGTATGGAAAAAACAGCGCCTATTCATCGTGCGGCACCAAAATTTACAGAGCAGGATACAACAGTTCGAGTTCTCGAGACAGGTGTAAAGGTTATTGATTTGCTTGTACCATTCCCAAGAGGTGGTAAAATGGGAATGTTTGGTGGTGCAGGAGTCGGCAAAACCGTTATCATGATGGAAATGGTGCATAACATTGCTATGCAGCATGGTGGTATTTCAGTTTTTGCCGGTGTTGGAGAAAGAACCCGTGAAGGAAACGACCTTTATCACGAGATGAAAGATTCAGGAGTTCTTCCAAAGGCTGCATTGATATATGGTCAGATGACGGAACCGCCAGGAGCAAGGGCACGTGTTGCATTATCGGCTTTGACAGCGGCTGAATATTACCGTGATGAAGAAGGTCAGGATGTGCTTATATTTATTGATAATATTTTTAGGTTTACACAAGCAGGTTCTGAAGTGTCGGCACTTCTCGGACGTATGCCTTCGGCTGTTGGTTATCAGCCTACTCTTGCAGTTGACCTTGGTGAACTTCAGGAACGCATTACATCTACTGATAAAGGTTCTATTACCGCTGTTCAGTGCGTATATGTTCCTGCAGACGACTTGACAGACCCTGCACCTGCAACAACATTTGCCCATCTTGACGGAACAGTTGTTTTGTCAAGGCAGATTGTTGAGCTTGGTATATATCCGGCAGTTGATCCACTTGATTCAACATCAAGGATTCTTGATGCTGCTTATATTGGAGAAGAGCACTATCAGGTGGCCCGTACGGTTCAGAATACACTTCAAAAATATAAAGAGCTCCAGGATATCATTGCGATATTAGGTATGGACGAGCTGTCAGATGAAGACAAGCTTACTGTTGGTCGCGCCAGGAGAATTCAGCGATTCTTGTCTCAGCCATTCCATGTTGCTGAAGCTTTTACAGGAACCGCTGGTAAATACGTTAAGATAGAGGATGCTGTCAGAGGTTTTAAAGAAATTTGTGAAGGCAAACATGACGATGTTCCTGAGCAGGCATTTTATATGGTGGGGACCATTGAAGAGGTACTGGAAAAAGCTAAAAAGATGGCTGAAGCTTAATACTATCTATTATATATATGAGGATGATTAAGGTATGGCTGGAAATATTAGATTAGAAGTTGTCACCCCGGAGAAATCTGTAGTTAGCGAGGATGTAAAGATTGTTGTTGCGCCTGGCAATCTTGGCGAGTTTGGTGTACTCATTGGTCATACTCCTTTTTTGAGTACCCTTAAGGTTGGTTCACTTCGTTATATAGATGCGAACAATACTGAGAGATATGTTTTTATAAGTGGTGGCTTTGCCGAGGCCCTTCCGGATAAGGTTACCGTACTGGCGGAATCTGCTGAAAGGAGACGCGATATAGATGTTCAACGTGCAAAGACTTCTTTGGAACGTGCCCAGAAACGTCTGGCCGATATATCGAAAAAAGAAGATTTTGATTTCATGAGAGTAAGAGCATCTCTTGAAAGAGCTTTGCACCGTCTGAAGCTTTCCGGTTCAAGAGCATAATAATATTAGTTGTCTTTGGCAGGTTGTAATAAATTTTTATTGATAGTTATAAGATAACTGGTTATATATAGATAAAGAAAAAAGGACAGATCATGTAAGTGGTCTGTCCTTTTTTTTGAATATACCTCGGAAGTTGTGGCCTTTCAAGGTAACTACTCAGGTGTTTAGACTGAAGGCTATAGGCTGAAGGAAACAAATGATTCCTGAGCGTTATTTTCTATGTTTAGGACAAAATTTCCGGTCGCTTTAAGAAAATATTGGCTTCTGGGAGTCTTTTCCCTAAAAGTCTTCAGCCTTCAGCCTAAATACCTGAGTAGTTACAAATGAAGAATGAATTATAGGTAGAAAAATGCAAACCGTTATTGACAACGTTGCTGCAGTGATACTTGCCGCCGGTATGGGTACCCGCATGAAATCAAACAAAGCCAAAGTGCTGCATGAAATTATTGGCAGACCTATGGTAGTGTATGTTGTGGAAACCGCAAGAAAGGTTGTTGGGAATAATGTAGTATTGGTGATTGGTAATCAGGCCGATAAAGTAAAAAGAATTGTATCTGAAGAAACCGGTGTGATTTTTGCCATTCAGGAAAAGCAGCTTGGAACAGGGCATGCGGTTTTATGCGCACAACTTTATATACCGGAACATGCAGATCAAGTTGTTATTTTATGCGGTGATGTGCCATTAATTACTCCTTATACTATTATACAACTTATAAATGATCATATCAAGGCGGCGAGAGATATATCAATTTTGGCAGTTGAAGTAGATAATCCAAAAGGTTATGGTAGAATTCTATTGGATGAAAATAGAAATGTTACTGGAATAGTTGAGGAAACAGACGCAACAGAGGAACAAAAATCTATTAGGATGATCAATACAGGCATTTACTGCGTTAAAAAAGATTGTTTGTTTAACTTATTAAAAAAGATTAAATCGGATAATGTTCAGGGCGAACTTTATCTTACCGATATTATTGGAATAGGGCATAGAGAAGGGAAAAACGTTGGCGTACTGGTTGGCAGAGATATCGAAGAGGTCCTTGGGATCAATAATTGCGAAGATTTAAAAAAAGTTGAAATAATTATGCGCAAAAGACTATGTGAAGCTCAGAGTAAAACAACTTGACTTTAGTTTTTTAAATACTGTATAAAATATAATGAGGTGAAATATTGGATAACGCAGTTATTTTACAACAATTTGAAGAAGTAGAAAAAAAAATTGAACGATTAATTCAGGTTTGTAAATCGCATGAAGCAGCCAATTCTAAACTTAAAGAAAAAATTAAGAAATTAGACGAGGAGCTTCAGGTTAAGGTTGAGGCAGAAAACAGTTATGCAAAAGAGAGAGATTTGGTCCGATCAAAGATTGATGGTTTATTAGGCAAGCTGGATAAAATTACAGAAACCTAACTTATAACCAGCAGAGATCGTTAAAGTAAAGGTATCATACTTAATTCATTGGAACAACTTGTAACAATAGATCTTTTTGGGCAATCATATACTTTTAAAACTGACTCCGAAGTTTTTAAAGCAGAAGAAGTTGCTGATTTCCTTGTAAAAGAAGTTGAGAAGGTAGAAAGTCAGCATCCAGTTAAAACTTTAGATGTTACAAAACTTACAATTTTAATTTTAGCTGCTTTGAATATAGCTAATGAAAATTTTGAGATTAAAAGAAATGATTCAGAGTTTTTAAATGATATTTCTCAACGTTTAAATCGTATAATATGTACATTGGATGAAAATATAGTACAATGATTTATAATGACAAGTTGAGACCAAATGAATAAGTTGCTTTTGCAAATTGTAGTTTATACCCCTGCCGTGTTCGTGTTTGGGAGACGTTCTTTGACCCAACAGCATTTGAAAGGGAGCTTTCTCTAGTTTTGGTGTGCATGTTCTGCTTGTACAGAAAAGCCTAAAGAAACTATAAGGCGCCCACCTTTTTGATTTGGTTCAAAGACCTCCCACACGGCACTGTGGTGGGGGTTCCTTAAATTTGGAAACCTTTGACCTTATGTTTTTCTTCCAATAAGTCTATCCTATTTTCACCGCATTAATTTTTTTCAACAGTTTAACAGAATTATCTGAAAGTCTATAGAATCAGAGCTGCGATAATATTTTGATTGTTTATTATCGATTCGATAGTTGGAACAAACATGTTCCAATGAATTGTAACCTGTTGAATCCGGCCATATTATTCTATTTAGGGTCTGCCATGAAAGAAGTGTTGCATTAAGGCGCTCAGATTTAGGTTAGATTTGGTTGATCTGATTGAGCAAAACCGCAAGAATAGCGAGCTATTTTGAGGATTTTGCGAATGAGGATCGGTCAAAGATGGCCTGAATCTGAGATGCATGAATGTAATAGTTATTTCATGGCGGAGCCTTAGGTGATTTGTTGTATTAAGTCTAAATCTTTCATGGGAGATTTAAAATGGATGTATATATAGTCCTAATAGGCTTAGTTGCCTTTATTGCAGGTTTTGCCGTTGCCTATTGGGTGAAAGCAAAAATGGTATTCGAGAAAATCAAGTCTGCTGAAGAAGAGGCTTCACGAATATTAAATGACGCTAAGCGTAAATCAGCTACTCTTTTAAAAGAAGCAAGGGTTGAATCTAAAGATATTCTTTACAAGATGAAGGCTGAATTTGATACTGAAACTAAAGAGACGAAAAGTGAATTGAGGAAAAGAGAGAACAGGTTGATACAAAAAGAGGAAAATATCGACCGTAAAATTGATCAATTTGAGCCGAGAGAACGAGATCTTGCTCAAAAAGAGAAGGCGTTGACCAAGAGAGAGGAAAATATTGAGCAAAGCAAACTGAAATATAATGAATTGATCGAAGAGCAGAAATTCCAGCTTGAAAAGATTTCCGGTTTAACAGTAGGGCAGGCTAAGGAACTATTAATAAAGGCGATGGAGAACGAAGCGCGATACGAAGGTGCTAAACTTATCAAGAAGATTGAAAATGAAGCAAAAGAAGAAGCAGACAAAAGAGCTAAAAAGATAATGGCTACCGCTATTCAAAGATATGCCGGGGATTTTGTAGCTGAACGGACAGTTTCCGTAGTACAGTTGCCAAGCGATGAGATGAAGGGACGAATAATAGGAAGAGAAGGGCGTAATATCCGTGCAATTGAAGCGGCAACAGGCATTGATCTCATTATTGACGACACTCCCGAGGCAGTTATTCTTTCCGGTTTTAATCCGGTAAGGCGAGAAGTAGCCAGGCTTTCTTTGATGAGATTAATATCTGATGGCAGAATACATCCAGCTAGAATTGAAGATGTTGTAAAAAAGGTTGGCCAGGAAGTTGATCTGGTAATAAAGGAAGCAGGAGAACAGGCAGCTTTTGATTTGGGTGTACATGGTATACATAACGAGCTGATAAAGTATATAGGAAGATTGAAATTCCGTACAAGTTATGCGCAGAATGTTCTGCAGCATTCAGTAGAAGTGGGTTTTTTGAGCGGTATTATGGCTTCTGAATTGGGACTTAATTCGAAATTAGCAAGACGTATGGGATTATTACATGATATTGGAAAAGCTATAGATCACGAGGTCGAGGGGCCACATGCAATAATTGGTTCTAAACTCGCCAAAAAATTCGGCGAAAATTCTAAGGTTGTACATGCTATTGCAGCTCACCATGAAGATGTGCCACCTAATTCCGTATATGCGCTATTAGTACAGGCAGCAGATGGCCTTTCAGGTGCAAGACCGGGTGCACGCAAGGAGTTGCTGGAAAATTATATTAAAAGGCTGGAAGATCTTGAGAAGATATCGAATTCATTTAAAGGTGTCGCCAACACCTATGCAATTCAAGCGGGAAGGGAACTCAGAGTTATCGTTGAAAGTAACATTATTTCAGATGAGGAGGCTGTTCTTCTTAGCAGAGATATTGTAAAAAAGATTGAAGAATCGTTAACTTTTCCAGGCCAGATCAAAGTTACAGTAATACGTGAAACCAGATCAGTAGAATATGCAAATAAATAGAGCTGTTATGCAATTGAAAATTGACGATTGAATATTGAAAGTTTAAGGAATCCTATTGATTTTAATCCACAGATTACGCAGATTGCACAGTTTTTTTTGCCTGTACCTGTCTGCCACGCAGACAGGCGTGAGTTATTCGGTTAAATTCTTCCTATCCTGCTGCAGGGTAAGTGTGATTCACGGCTGTTGGTAAAAATCCCACTAATCGCTTCTTTGTGTGGGGTTGGAAGAGTTTTACAGTGTCATAACCTACAGCCTTGAATTACACACTCTCCAGAGTAGTTCATTTAAAATAATAAAGCGAAGCGAAACCATAAATTTTCACTTTTCACTT